>JAESUM010000029.1 GCA_016763075.1 Pseudomonadales bacterium | reverse complement strand
CAGCAGTGCATTAGCAGCTTCGTAGGAAGCAAAAAATTCAACAGGGTCTATGCCCGGGGCCATTCTCAGTGCTTTGTAATACGGTTTATAGTAAATATCGCACTGATCTGGGGTTTCGTTTCCGTGAAACTGTAAACAGTCGATAGGTACAGCCGCCAACACCTCGGTAATATACGCTGGGTCCGCATTTACAAAAAGTGCAACGACCGATACAAATGGCGGTAAATTCTGGGTTATTTGTTTGGCTTGGTCGATGGTTACTGCTCGCGGGCTTTTGGCATAGAACACCAGCCCAATGGCATCAGCTCCGCAATGAACCGCTGCCAATGCATCAGCCTCTCGCGTAATACCGCAAATTTTCACACGTACTCTTGTCGACACTTGGGTATTCATCACCAAAACCAATAAGGCAGGGATTTTAGCAAATTCGGGGTTGATGAGCTATGGCCCAGCGCGACTATTGTGGGACTACAATAAGGACTGTATAGGCGATCTAAGAAGGAGTTGTGCTCAGCTGTCTATTCAACCTACGAGCTAGCAATCCGAGGAATGCACCAAAAATGGCCCTAAGGGCGTTTCAGGTAATTGAAAGCGTTCGGGGTACTCGACAGCAACAAGGTACAAACCCTTCGCCGAAGCAGTCACTGCACCGTCGCGTCTGTCTTTAGCATCGAGTACTGTTTTTGCCCACTTGGGGTCATGCTTTCCTGATCCGATATCAATTAGCACACCGGCGATATTTCTCACCATATGTTGAAGGAATGCATTTGCCTGCACATCAAGCACAATCAATGAGCCTGCGCGGTATAACCGAACAGATTGAAGATCACGAACCGGGCTTTTAGCTTGGCATGCGCTTGCGCGAAAAGAGGTAAAATCATGCTTGCCTTCGAGGTACGAGGCTGCTTTTTGCATACGTGCAAGATCGAGCGGGCGGTACACCCAAGTCACGGCATCTTGAAACAAGGCGTGTTTGTTAGGGTGATTAAATATTAGATATCGATACCTACGAGCTGTAGCGGAAAACCGAGCGTGGAATGATGGGTCTGTTTCAGCCATCCAGCGAACGCTAATATCGTCTGGCAGGTGAGTGTTTACGCCCTGAGTCCAGGCTTTGTCACTACGTTTTTGGGTAGTATCAAAATGAACAACCTGCGCGGTTGCGTGAACACCAGCATCGGTACGCCCTGCACAGACTGTTTTAATTTCACTAGCCGCGATTTTAGAAAGCGCTTTTTCTAGCTCGCCCTGCACGGTTGTTACAGGGTCAAGCTTTTGCCTTTGCCATCCGTGGTATTGCGCACCATGGTATTCGACACCTAATACGATGCGATGCTGATCTTCCGAACACTCCACTTACATACCAACAAGCGTTTAGCTCATTTCCTCTAGGAGTTGCGCAACAATGGTTTTTTGCTCGGCTGAGCCTTCTTGCTGAACTTCTTTGAGAAGCTCTTGAGCACCTTCGAAATCTTCCATTTCAATGTAAGCGCGAGCAAGATCAATTTTTGTTTCAGATTCATCGACACTTAAATCAATATCAGCGTCGTCGTCATTTACATCAACACCAAGGGTTGCTTCAGTGTTTAGCTCAGTTTCAGGCTCTAGTTCAGCAGCAACATTTTGATGCATTTGCATGTGCAGTGAATCTAAGTCGAGATCATCCTCATCATTTATATCCGCTGTTGAAGCAATAAAATCCTGCTCTTGAAGTTTCGCGACAATGGCTTCAGCTTCAATTTTCATTTGCATATTTATAGAATCTAAATCTGCATCTTCTTCAGGTTTGTCAGCTGATGTAGCGTCGTTATCTGTTGATTCTTCGAAACCGGTAAATAGGTCGTCAGTTGAGCTGAGGTCGAAATCGCTCATATCGACATCAAAATCGATTTCACCAATTTCGTCACCATCACGTGATTCATGCTCTGCGATACTTTTCTCAAGCGATGAAACCCCAGAGTCAGATTCAGTCTCTGTAGATAAATCATTAGATTCAGTTCCCTGCGGTTCGAAATCCACAGTGTTGAGTACGCCGCCATCATCAAACGGGATTTCATCAGAGGAGTCTTCAGTAGACTCAACAATAGGTGTTTCATCATCAGACTGATAAAAATCGAATACTAATTCATCACCAGCGGCACTGTCTTCGTCTTCAACAACCATTCGCGTACGAAGCTCTGCTGCTTGCTGACTTGCCGCGTCATCGTTGAGTGCTGCCAAACCAGATAGTTCTTGATCGAAAGAACGGCTATTGTTTTGGTCTGCGTACACTTCCAGCAATTTAAGCCTTAGGTCCGTTCTTGCAGGCTCCTCTTGAATTGCACTAGTTAAAATATCAATAGCTGGCTGCGCCCGGCCGTATGCAAGATAGATATCAGCTTCTGCCAAAACAACGCTAGTTTCTGCTTTAACTTGGACAGCGGGCTCTACATCGGCATTTGGTTCTGGCTCAGTAACCAAATCATCGGGAACAAATTCTGCTTCAAGCTGGTCGACGTCATCAAAACCTGAAATATCTTCAAGTCCCTCTTCATTAAAATCGCTATCTGTCAGTGGAATATCTACATTATCTAACGAATAATCGCTATCGATACCTTCTTCGTCATCGGTGCCTTTTCTACGTAGGGCAACCACCAACGCGAGTACGAGCATGGCAATCGCAGCGCCAACAAGGTACAAATTATCTTTAACTACAGACAACCAACCTGCTTCTAGCATTGGCTCTGGTGCAACTTTAGGCGCAGGCTCCGGTGTTACGACATCAGCATCTTCACTAGCAGGCACAATTGATGCGGTGTTCGTGGCTGAAACTTCGCTTGGCGCGATTACTGGATAATTGGCCGCTGGCTTATCAGTAGTGGTTGTGTCTGTTGTGTCCGTAACTTGAGCATCAACAGGCATACCGAGTTCGGCTTTTGAAGTAGCTAAGGCTGATGGTTGAATGCCATTAGATTCTTCTAATTCTGCTTGAAGGAGCGCCATTTGCTCATCTTTTAACTGCAGTAGTTTTTGCATGGTCGCTAGATTTTTTTCTAGATCTGCCATTCGAGTGGATAGATCTAACTTCTCTTGTTCAGATTTATCAAGGTTCTCTTCACTAATCGCTAATGCATCTTCTAGTGCAGCGGGAGTGCCTGTTGAAGAACCTGAAGAAACGCCACCTGCAGCTTGTTGGCTGGAATCACCGGTTGCAGAAAGTAATTTTAGTTCGGGCTGATCGCCAGCGGTACTGCTAGCATTTGCGGTACTGGCTGGCGCTGCCGCAACCATGGGTAGTGGTTTTGGTTTGGTGGGTAAACGCCGTCCTTCTTCGAACATTTTATTCTGGAGGGCTACGTCTCTTTCAGCCTGCAAGAGACTACGCGTATGAATTTGGCTCGCTGTGGGTACTTTAAGTTTTTGGTGTTGCTTAATCAGGTTTATATTTCCCCGCATAAATGCGCGTGGGTTCTGATCTTGAATGGCCAACATGGTTTGCTGAACAGAATACTCTGAATTGGGACGTACTTTTAGTGCAACTTCCCACAATGTTTCATTTGTGGTGCGTATAAATCCGCCGTCGGCATTCGCCATCGAACGACTAGCGTTACGCACTGAACTAGCTCCTGTGGGTGCTGGCGCTGAACTTGTTGTCGGCGCAGCCGTTACTGCAACCGGTTTAGCCATGGGTGCTTGAACGGGGGTAACGGGTGCTTCTATAAAAACAGGGGGATCTAGCAGAACAGTATATTCGCGAAGCATTCGACCGGTCGGCCACTGAGTTTCTACGATGAAATCGAGATACGGTTCGTTGACCGGGTGCTTGGTTGTGATATGAATCACCCCGGCATTATCAGACTCTATATAAACGCCAAACTTAAGTTCAGTAAGGTAGAAAAAACGATCAACTCCGACGCGCTCGAAATCCTTTTTCGACGCTAAGGTTATGATTATTTCATCTTCTGTTAAGCCACCTGTGCTGTTTAATTGGATCGTTGCGTCAAAGGGTTGATTGAGCGCAGACTTTAACTCAATGTCACCAAGGCCTAACGCCATTACTTGAGATTGGAGCAAACCAGATATCAGCAATATTCCAGCCGTCGAATTCGAAAACCTTTTCATCATAAAATTCTCCCTGATCAGCCAAGAGCTCCATGTACTTTTTATTGGTATTAACATATTACTTGCGGCCTAATTTTATTTAGTCCTATAGTGTAGCAGCTGAGCAAATATCGGCTACAAAAGAGTTGGGCGCTAACAGAAAGTTTCTTCTTTTATAAGCAGCTCTGCTATTTGCACACTATTTAATGCAGCGCCTTTTCGTACGTTATCAGAAACCACCCATAAGTTCAGTCCACGCGGATGAGAAATATCTTCTCGGATTCTGCCTACATATACCGGGTCATTCCCTGCAGACTCTCCCACTGCAGTGGGGTACCCCGCATCAACGGCTTCATCTTGAACAACAATTCCATCTGCCTCAGACAACAATTTTCTTGCTTGCTCGGCGGATATTTTTTCAACAGTTTCGATATGTAACGCTTCAGAATGTCCATAAAAAACAGGAACGCGAACACATGTTGGATTCACTTCAATGCTATCGTCACCCAATATTTTTTTGGTCTCCCAAACCATTTTCATCTCTTCTTTGGTGTATCCGTTTTCCATAAACACATCAATGTGGGGAAGTACGTTGAACGCTATTTGAGCAGGATACACTTTGGTCTCAACGGGCTTAGCATTAAGAAGCGCTGCAGTCTGACCTGCCAGCTCTTCAATAGCTGGTTTCCCAGTGCCTGAAACGGCTTGATAGGTTGCGACGTTTATTCTGTTAATGCCAACCGCGTCATAAATTGGTTTCAAAGCAACCATCATTTGAATGGTTGAGCAGTTTGGATTAGCAATAATATTGTGGTTACGATAATGCGATATCATTTCTGGGTTAACTTCAGGCACTACCAGTGGGATATCATCCTGACGACGAAAATGAGATGTGTTATCAATGACAACACAGCCAGCTGCGCCTGCAATAGGAGCGTACTTTTCTGATATATCGCCCCCGGCAGAAAACAGTCCAATTTGAACTTGGCTAAAATCAAATTCATCAAGATCCATTACTTTAATGGCTTTGTTATGGAACATCACGGTTTTGCCAACAGAGCGGCTGCTAGCCAGGGGGTACAGCCTACCCACCGGAAAATTACGTTCTTCTAAAATTGAAATTATGGTTTCACCCACCGCACCAGTGGCGCCCACTACAGCTATATCGTAGGTTTGACTCATCTTTTACTTACCTGTTTTTTAAAACAATAATAGGAGTTTCTGCCAGAATTAGGCAGCTCAATTCATGCTAATGCATTAGATAGTTGCAACGATGCGCGTTACCGCATCACCCATCTCAATGGTATTCACTTGTTGGTGGCCTTGTGTGTAAATATCGACGGTTCGATAGCCATCGTCAAGCGCTTGCTCGACGGCTTTTTCGATCGTACATGCGATCTCTTCAAGCCCGAGCGAATAACGCATCATCATGGCTGCAGAAAGGATTGCCGCCAATGGATTGGCTTTGTTTTGACCCGCGATATCCGGTGCTGAACCATGACAGGGCTCATACATACCTTTACCGTTGATATCCATCGAAGCTGATGGAAGCATTCCGATTGAACCGGTAAGCATGGCTGCGGCATCAGACAAGATATCTCCGAACATATTGCCGGTAACCATTACGTCAAATTGCTTCGGTGCACGAATTAACTGCATCGCAGCGTTATTAACGTACATGTGACTGAGTTCTACATCTGGATATTCAGCCGCAAGACGATCCATCACCTCTCGCCATAATACCGTGACTTCCAGCACGTTGGCTTTATCTACAGAGCAAAGTCTGCCGCCTCTGCTTTGAGCGGCTTCGAAGGCAACACGACCAATACGCTCAATTTCTGATTCTGAATAAACATAGGTGTTATAACCTTGGCGTTCACCATTTTCCAGTACTCGGATTCCGCGTGGCTCGCCGAAATAAATACCGCCGGTCAACTCTCGTACGATGAGTATATCTAATCCAGCTACTAGCTCTTTTTTTAAACTTGAGGCGTCAGCAAGCTGCGAAAATGTAACGGCTGGTCGTAGATTTGCAAAAAGTTGTAACCCCGAGCGCAAGCCCAATAGGCCTTTTTCAGGACGAATTGCACGATCAACTTCATCCCATTTTGGGCCCCCTACGGCACCCAATAATATCGCGTCGGCAGCTTTTGCTTTTTGCATGGTAGATTCAGGCAATGGAACGCCTTCGGCGTCGATGGCGGCACCGCCTAATAAAGCGCTACCCATTTGGATATCTAGATTGAAACGTGAAATCACTTTAGTAAGTACTTTTTGTGCTTCACGTATTACTTCTGGGCCGATTCCATCGCCAGGTAGGAGCAAAATTTGCTGACTCATTGATTCCTCAAAGAAAAATTATGACTAGTTCGGTCAATCTGACAGTTCAGCTGTCGGGTTGGCCTGAAAACGGGACATCTTACTGAGTACTGCGAGAATTTTATAGCTTTAACTGGACTCTATTGCGATAGGTAATCAGCAGTATGCCGACATGGGTTAAGAAGTCGGTTAATTGCACCCTACAAATGGTTAAATTAGCATCAGGTTAATTACGTATTTCAGAGGTTACAGCGCGCGCATGTTCGGCCACTTCAATGACATTAGTCATGTGACGCTTTCGACTACCCGATTGAATACTGACAAGGTCTTCGATATCGGTGGTTGGTTGAAAGCCGGTTGGTGCGCTCAATAATAACTCACGTACTGCTTCGCAATCATGGTTTAAACAGGCTTGATTCATTTCATCCAGCAGCAGCTGTAACTCAGCCCAAGGTAAAAATGATTCTTGTGCCTTCATTATTTGCGGGTGATCGGTTCCTTGTGGGTTGTCACCAATTAACAATTCTTCATACAACTTTTCACCGTGTCTTAATCCGCTGTATTCAATCTCAATATCACCATCAGGGTTATCGTTATCTAAAACCGTTCGGCCCATTAACTGAATCATGCGTTTGGCGAGATCAGCAATCCGAACCGATTTACCCATATCTAAAATAAAGACATCCCCACCCTCACCCATTGAGCTTGCTTGCAGCACTAACTGAACGGCTTCAGGAATGGTCATAAAGTAGCGCGTGATGTCTTGATGGGTAACGGTTACTGGCCCGCCGGCACGAATTTGTGCTCTAAACAGAGGAACTACTGAGCCTGACGAACCCAGTACGTTACCAAACCTGACCATGCAAAAACGCGTATTGTGTTGATGCTTATCCAAGCCTTGCAGTACGAGCTCAGCCATCCGCTTACTTGCGCCCATTACATTCGTTGGGCGTACTGCTTTATCGGTAGAGATAAGTACAAAGGTTTCGACATGTGCCTCTATGGCGGCTTCTGCAAGTCGAAGGGTGCCGAAAAGGTTATTTCGAATACCTTCAATCATATTGTGCTCAACCATCGGCACATGTTTATAGGCAGCTGCGTGGTAAATTGTATCTACGTCAAAAGATTTTAATACAGAATCAATGCGCGTTCGGTTCTGCACTGAACCCAATATGGCCACGAGCTCTACGTTAATGTTTTGCTGCTTGGCTATAGCTTTGAGCTGACTCTCAATCCGATACAGTCCGTATTCCGACTGTTCAAACATGACAATCCGAAGAGGGTTTAAACGGATGATGTGCCGACACAGCTCGGATCCGATTGATCCGCCTGCCCCACTGATCAATACCACTTTGCGTTCGATACAAGCACTGACTAATGCATCTACTGCTTCAATCTTTTTTCGACCTAATAAATCATCGATATCGATGTCGCGAATTTGCTCAATCCGCGCTCGACCACTTACAATTTCAGCCATGTCAGGAATGGTTTTAACTTGTACTGGTAATGGCTCCAAAAACTCAAGCAGTCTAGAGCGCTTCGAGCGAGACGTTTGGCCGATAGCAATAAGTAACGTGTTTACCTCATGCTTTGAAATCAGTGTTTCTAGATGATGCCTGCCGTATACCTGAATGCCTTGAATAACACTTCCTTGTTTTGTTTTATCATCGTCTATATATGCAACAGGCTGGAATTCACCAAGTTGACCCAGCGCCGTCAACAACTGCAAACCTGCCGAGCCAGCCCCGTAAATAATCACTTTTTCGTGTTTACGACGCTCGATATTCTGAACATATCCTCGAACCAACATCCGTGAGCCACCGACAAACAAAAAAGCTAATACGAGATAAATGAGTGTTGCAGATCGGGGTACCGATACTTGAAGCAAGAAATTTGATGCTGCGAAGAGCAGCGCAGAAATACCCACGCCAACTAAGACAACGGAAAATGCCTGTATAGAAAGGTATCGAATAATGGCTCGGTAGAGGCCAAGTCGTGCAAAAACCACAACTGAGCTAGTGATAGTGAGTGCGGCGCAGATATAAACAGAGCTACCAACGGGTACGTAAGCCATACCGAGCCGCAAACTCACCGCAGCCCAAAGTGAAAATGCCAGTAAAAAAATATCTGATGCAACTGAAACAAAGCGCTTTTCAGAGCGCGGCATGCTTAGCAGCAGGTTGAGTATTTTATTCATAATTCCCTATATAAAATCAAATACGTGTAATAGCCAAACTTTTTGTATTACCGTTGATAAAACTATTGTCAGCTACTTTGATGACTCTCGAGATTCTAGAACTCAAAAAATACCCACTGTATTGAGCGCGGCTACTGTAGTGGCCAATTGAAACAGGACTTGACTTACATTGGTCCAGTACGTCATGGGTCCAACTGAATAGATATCATAAGGCACGACTATGGTGTCGCCTGGCCCAACCTTTGTATTCGAATTAAAAATCCAACCGTTTTTTACTGCCGCAACACGTCCACTGGCCTTAATAACGTATATACGGTTATCGTCTGACCTTGAGTTATATCCGCCACTACTGGCGATATAGTCAAATACGTCGTACCTTCGAGCGTACGTGTGAGAGGTCGGAAATTGCACCTCTCCAAGAACCGTTACCTCGGGGTTCTTGGAAGGGATAATTAAACGATCAAGGTCTTTCAGCTCTATGTCGTGCACACCTGATTGTCTTGAACTATCAGCATAGTTGTTATTAGCCAATATTCCTGGCAAATCAATAACCAAACGCCCTACTGCTTGAGTCGTGTTTAGTTGATCTAATAATAAATTACCAGCAGATGAGATTTGTTTTGCACCAGATAAATCTTGCGTCGATTCCAGCTTTAATGAATTTACGTCGCGCTCCAATTGTTTTTTGAAACGATCAAGCTGCTGTTGCTCCCGCATTCGTAAGTTTTCTCGCAAGAAAACCGTAGCCGCTGGGTCCGCATATTCAGTCAGCCCTCCAGCTCTTCTTAACAATTCGGTAATCGTGTCGCCTTTATAAATGGGATATGTGCCTGGAAAGCTCACCTCCCCACCAATAGTGACTGTTTTCTGCTCATTCCAATTTGGTGTTTGCTTAATATATAGCTGATCTCTTGGGAGCAGTATGGTGTTTAAGCCATGCTCAGCCGAAGTCAGGTCAAGCGCTATTCGACGTGTTATTTGATGCTGTTTGCTATCGCGTTCATACCGAGTAATTTCAGCAGAGAGCGAATACGCTTGTTGCTTAAAGCCACCGGAAAAGGCAATCAGCTCACCAACAGTAAGCCCAAAAGTGACTGGGTAATTACCAGGGGAATGTACAAAGCCTGAAACGCTGACCACTTGTGGTTTGTTTTCTCGATCAGCTTGAAGCTCCAGTTGCGCAGTAATTAATGCAAGTGTAGCTGAGCGGTCTTCACTGTAATCAAAAATAAATAACTGATCCCCTGGCTGAACACTTCTGGCCAACGAATATCCAGCTAATTTGATCAACTCAACCGATAGCAGGCTCGTTGCAGCATCTATATGAACTAGCGCAGCTTGCGCAAGGTCCGTACCCGGCTTGGTGGACAAAGCCGCATCTAAAAGGTCTCTGTACGTCATATCGCGATGCACCGGATAATTCCCAGGTTCGTATACGTTACCGGTAATTAGTGCAGTGTTTTGATATTTACCCAGCGATGCTTGAAATTCAAGTTGTAGGTTGAGCTCAGCGATATACTCTTGACGCTGTTCGCCAAGGCCAAACACGAACAATTCATCGTTTGATTGAAGAAGCTTATTCGCCTTCGATGAAGGTGCAGCAAAGGCATCATGCAGATCAACTTTAACCAATTCGATTTCACGAGTAGGCTGCAATTCACGTTTAATCAATGCGTAATTCAGATCAGGGTTAGGTAATAATGAATACACATTAGGCACCACATCCGTCACACGCATACCTTCACGCCAGGCAAACCCACCAGGGCGCTTTACGTGCCCGCTAACCAAAACAACATGCTCTAGGGTATCTAGTACCGAGAATATTTGCACCGTATCTGCATCGCGTACAAAACTTGCGTTGCCCGAATCAGCGGTAAGGTCTACGTCTAAAACAGTACGATTACCTCTTGCATCAATGCGCTCGATTTTTGACGCTGACGGAAATGCCGTGGGCAAAAACCCACCCGCTAGTTTTACAACTTCAGCAACCGTTTGTTCGTTTTTCAACTCATATATTGCTGGTCTTTTCACCTCGCCAGCAACACCAACTGTTTTGCCAATCGTAGGAATGAAAATAACGTCGCCAGGTAATAACCGTTTGTCATGGCGTGTATCACCATTAAGTAGTAAATCGTAAAGATCAAATTCACCAACAATTTCACCGCGTCTTTTTAGTTGGATATGACGCAATGAACCTACTTTAGTAATCCCGCCGCTCGAAAAAAGAGCATTGGTCATCGTAGACAAAGAGCTAATCGTATAAGAACCTGGGCGGTATGCTTCACCCAATACAAAAACTCTGATCGAACGTAAGGCACCCATCGTTACAGTTGCTTTAACGCCAATCATTTGTTCTGAAACAATTTCAGCGATGTATTCCTTAAGCTCTGAAAAATCCATGCCAGCTACCGTTAGCGGGCCAATTTCCGGGAAGGCAATAACGCCGTCGCGATCGACGGCTAACTCATGAGTTGCGCTTTCTTTTCCGTAAAATTGAACAACAATGCTATCGCCAGGACCAACCAAATAATCTGTAGATACAGGAATATCTGTTGCGGGCGCAAAGGTAGTTGGTGATCCGGCAAAAAGATCATAACCAAACAATTTTAACTCGTTGGTGTTTCCAGGTTTCCCGGCATTTTTTAATGCGATCGGCAATGTTAGATCAATATTTCGATCAGCCTTTGGTCGCAATAAAGAATCTAAAGATCCCGCCTCAAATTCAGTGCTTTCATGTTTTTCACCGCGGCGTTGGTCTGAAACTTCACTAGCGCGTCTGTCATTCCAAAGTCTAGCGTTAAGTTGGTCGTTCGCATCAACTTGCGGTATGTCAGTTTCGCGAGGTAAGACAGAATCGGTCGGCTGGTATAGTGCCTGTCCTGAAGGGCCTTCGGAAAATTGGCTGATATCTATCCCGAGCTGCGCAGCCAAACGGCGTTGCTCAGCCTCTGGCATATTTTGCAGCATTTGAAGTTGTTGCGGTGTGGGGGTCAGTGCGTACGCAGTCGAGACAGATAACGTGTACATAAAAAGTACAATGGCAGCACCAAACGCATTAAATAACTTAGTTATTGTGTTTCGAGATAGGGTCGCAATCACAGGTAAATTCAGACTCTTTATAAATAAAAAAACAAGCTGAAATCAAACAACTATTCAGCCAAATAATGCACCGCAAAAACGCCCCCACTATATAGGACTCAACACCGCGCTTCAATCTTGCATAAGGGTTAAATTTTGGAGCTATACTCCAATATCACTGGCTTAAACGTAATAATTCGAACGTTGTTTTCTAAATCGTGTAGAGTAATGTCATGCTTAAATACCCTTTCAAAAAAGAACCCGCCGTCAATGTTTTTGACGAGCCGCTTGAGCCTTGTAGCCATAACCCATCCACTGGTTTTTTCAGAGATGGGCATTGCAATACCTGCGAAGAAGACCAGGGGTCACACACGGTTTGCATTGAAGCCAGTAAAGAGTTTTTACAATTCTCACGCTTCAAAGGTAATAACCTATCTACAGCGGTACCCAAATACGGCTTTCCAGGTGTCAAACCTGGCGACAGTTGGTGTCTTTGTGCCACGCGGTGGCAAGAAGCTTACGATGCCGGTATGGCTCCTCGAATATTTTTAGCCAAAACCCACAAGCGCGCATTAGAACTAATCCCCTTAGATAAACTCAAAGAATTCGCTGCTGATCTAAACTAACGGCGGTCTCAGCAGTGCTGATTTTTGAATAATTTGTTCGGCGCTGCATGGGCTTTCTATTTATGGAATGAATCCAGCGCTGAAATGTAGCTGCTGTCATTTCTTGCCCAAAGGATGCTCCAGCAGCGCGAGAAATCGATTCGTTCATTAAGCTTCCACCCAAATCATTTGCCCCGGCCTCCAAACACGCAACCGAACCCAGCGGCCCAAGTTTGGGCCATGAAACCTGAATGTTGGTGATATGCGGGTGCAATACAAGCCGCGACACTGCATGCATTAACACCACCTCTCTAAAACTTGGCCCAGGGCGCGCTTGGCCACGCTTAAATAATGGCGACTCCATGTGTACATAAGGCAGTGGTACAAACTCGGTAATTTTGCCTAGTCCTGCGATATTTGCCTGTTGAGCCAATTGCTGTATAACCATCAAATGGCGCGCCCAGTGCTCCGGCCCATCAAGATGGCCAAACATGATGGTTGATGTTGTGTTAATTCCAAGCTTATGAGCGGTACTAATTACAGAGACCCACTGCTCGGTATTAATTTTGTCGGGGCTTAACAATGGCCTGACCCGCTCATCCAGAATTTCTGCCGCAGTGCCAGGCATGCTATCCAGCCCGGCCTCTTTAAGCTTGGCTAAAAATTGCTCTACAGATATCTCCAACGTAGCTGCACCCTGCCATACCTCTAAGGCTGAAAACGCATGAACATGTAATTCTGGGGCAATCTTTTTTACCGCTTTTAGTATTTCTAGATAGGTTTCACCGGTGTAAGTGGGGTGGATACCGCCCTGCATACACACCTCTGTCGCGCCTTTTTGCTGGGCTTCCAACGCTCGCTGAGCGATTTCATCCAAGCCTAATTTGTACGGCTCATCACGCAAATTTTCTCTGACTTTGCCCTTAGCAAAAGCACAAAAACCACAGTGAAAATAACAAATATTGGTGTAGTTAATATTACGGTTTAATACATACGAAACCGTATCGCCGGATACTTTTTTACGTAGCTGGTTGGCAGCGCTAACCACGTAATCAAGCTCATCACCACGCACTTGAAATAACGCTTCAACATCAACCTCGCTTAACTGGGCACCTTCGCAGGCGTTATAAACGATTTGCCGGATTTCAGAATCAACGTTTCTATTACTCGAAATTAATAGCTTTGATTTTTGATAGCGCTCTGGAATTGGCGTATCCGCACCTGCACACCAATCATCATCGCGTGCATAACCACTGCCATCGAGGCAAACCAGCAGGCTTTTACGAACATTAGGTTCAATCCAACGTTCTATCTCTTTAACGTAAGAGGGGTAAAGAGGTGCACGCTGCACCAATAGTTTTTTGCTGGCTTGGGTTTGACGTTCCAAATCATCGAGATGCGGCCACGGGGCTTCTGGGTTCACATAATCTGGCGTTACCGGCGAAACACCCCCCCAATCATTAATACCCGCAGCAATGAGCTGCTCAAGCACACCGGGGTTTAAGTTGGGCGGAACCTGAATATTCATCTTTGCACCAAGCACAATACGACTTACGGCAAGTGTCCAAAGCAGTTCGTTTAAACTTGGCTCTGGCGCATTGGCCATTTGAGTACTCGGTTTTGCGCGGAAATTTTGAATGATGACTTCTTGAATATGACCATATTGTTGATGCAGTTGCCTAATAACCAATAATGCTTCAATACGTTCGCGCCGAGTTTCACCAATTCCAATAAGAATACCGGTGGTAAAAGGGACTTTAGCCTCACCTGCGGCTTTTATGGTTGCAATACGAGCCGAAGGGTGTTTGTCCGGCGAACCATAATGCGGCCCGCCTTTTTCTGACAGCCGCTCGGCGCTGGTTTCTAACATGATGCCCATAGAAACCGAGCAACTTTTAAGCGCAATTAACTCGTCGTAATCCATGCAACCAGGGTTAAGGTGCGGTAACAAACCCGTCTGCGTGTAAATGGCGGTCGAAACTTTTCCCAGATACTCAAGCGTTGTCTTGCACCCCAGATCTGCCAATGCTTCGCGCGCTGCGCGGTAACGCAGCTCTGGACGCTCGCCTAGCGTGAGTAACGCTTCAGTACAACTCAGCTTTGCTCCACGGCGAGCCACGTCAACTGCTTGCTCGATCGTTAAATAGGGCGATTCAACCTGCTTGGGCGTTTTTGCAAACGTGCAGTAATGGCACACATCACGACAAAGATGTGTGAGCGGGATAAATACTTTTCGTGAATAGGAGATCACTTTACCGTGCTGCTGGTCTCGCATATGCACAGCGATGCTCATTAATTTGTGTGTATCGGTTTGCGATGCAAGCTCCAAAGCTTGCTGTTCGCTAATAAGAGCATCGCTGCTGAGCTCACGCAATGCGTCGTCTAATAGAAAACTACTCATAACGCGTGCTCTCTTCGTATTGTGTGTTTGCTAACGCTTTGATTCTTGGACTCTTTCAGTGATTCGTTTGGCCGGGTACTGGGTGATTTATACGCTAATTTTGCAGTTAGATAATCAAAGTGCTCATCTACCCAAGCGCGCGTGCAGCTCTGTTCGGCCAACCGCTCTCGCCCAACCAATAATGACAACAAATCATCTGGTGTATCGATATCCAAACCAACGGATGGAACGCTCGCCAAAACTGGATTAAGCCCCAGCTCGCTGGCGTATTCGGTATGGCGTTTGAAACTATTTTCGCCATACATAGGAGTCATGCCGTCAGGTGGAGTCAGCATCATTGCGTTGGTCCCAACACCTGCTTGATCCGATACCAATGTCACCGATGACGCCTGATTTGGTTGTGTATCGCTTTCGCTCACTAACTCGCGGATTTCATCTGCTTGCGCAAACGGAATATCCGCTGGTAACACCAGCATTCGAGCAACCTGATGCTCATCCAAATAGTTGGCGGCATGCAAGACCGCCAAGTTCAAACCGGCGCTCGTGGGCTCGGGCAATATTAACGCGTTGTATCGCTGTGCCAGCTCCATGCTGCGTGCATCGTTGGTTACTATTAGCACCTGATCAATTGCGCTGATTTTATGTAAAACAGCCAGTAAATCTTCAAGCATCGCTAATACTAAATGCTGACGGGCGCGGTCATTCAGCACATCAGCCAAACGGCTTTTGGCATCAGTAAGCGACTTCACCGGCACCACTGCCCACGTTAAAGGCCTAGTCATTCGAACTCGTTAAACTCAATGCAAAATCTATTATTTTCTGTGCAAGTAATTGTTTAATATCAATATCAATCATCATTGTATCGGTAACTAATACTGGCAAGCCGGTACTACTGATTTGTTTTTCATGCGTGCTGTCTAATTGATCTATCACAAAACCATCAAGTAGCTCGCCATAATGCGCTGCAACGGCTGCGGGGTTAACTGGCACATTCAGCTCTTTCATCATTTTTGCCGCAGGCCCTTTAATGGCAGCGCCACCAACAATCGGCGAGATTGCTATGACCTTCGCTGGGCTTTCAATTAGAGCTATACGTACGTCAGGCAATGCCAGAATTGGATCAATACTAACGTAGGGGTTCGAGGGGCAAATAATCACCGCGGCTAGTGCTGGGTCTGCCAAATGCGCCATGAATTGTTTGCTGGCAGTAGCCGTTTCAACCCCCTCAAAATGAAACCCTGTAACCACAGGTTGGCATTGATGTTGTACAAAATATCGCTGGAATGGCATGTATTCATGCTTAGGTTGATCTTCCGTACTGCCTGTTTTTATCATGGTTCTTACAGGGTCATCACTCATCGGAATCAGTGCGTGCTTAATACCAAAGGATTCGGCAAAAGAATGAGTGATTCCACTCAAGTTCTGGCCCTGTTTAAGCCGCTGCGTACGCAATATATGCAGCGCAAGGTCTCTATCTCCAAGCTGAAACCAGTCTTCATCGTTTAGTTCACCAATGGAGTCCATGAAACTCCAGGTTTCATCCCTTCGGCCCCAGCCTAATTGTTGGTTGTCTCGGTTTGATAATGCATAAAGGTGTGTGTCGATATCGGGGCTTATATGCAGACCTAAGTGCTCGAAATCATCCGCGCTGTTAATCACAATGGAAAGCTGCTCTGGTGGTAATACTTGGGTTAGCCCAAGTGCTAGCTTTGCGCCCCCTACCCCACCAGAAAGCGCCAATATTTTTTGATTTGGCCTGAGTTTTTTCATCTTGGTTTTAGTTTTGGCTTTAGCCCTGGTGTTAATTTTGTTCATCGAAAAAGATCTCGCTCTTCTTCGCGCAATAATACTCCTGCACCATCAGCGCGACGCTCAAGCTTGCCTAATGTTGCACCTCTGATAATCACAATAGGTTGAGCTTCTGCCACTTGGCCCATAAGCAGCGATGCCGCAGCCGCTAGCTCGTCGGCATAACCCAATTCGGTTGCTTGTAATTGTTGGTTAAACAAATCTGACTCACCACATAAATCCTGCAGCGGCTCGATACCAGCAACGCCAATGGCAAGCCCCATCGTACCTTTGCGCCACGCCCTACCAACGCTATCGTTTATCACGACACCAACATCTACCCCTAATTCAGTTTGTAATCGTATGCGGATATTTTCAGCGGATTGGTCAGGGTTTTGCGGTAATAACAGTACGCGTGTATCCGCTTCATAATCGGCATCGTTTGAATATCCATTGCTGATATTTGAATGGTCGATCCCCGCATTGGCATGAATCAAACCCAATTTATGCTGCACGATTAACACGCCAGGCTTTGCGCGAATAACCTGTTGTGATTCCGCTAAAATTAATTCAACTAAACGGGGATCTTTGTGCACTTTTTTGGCGAGTTCTTGGGCTTGAGTGGATACTATTACATCAGCTAAATTACGATACCGCCCTTCGGATTTTGAGACTATTTTCTGAGCAATCACGACGACATCGTGCGATTGAAGCTTTAAACCAGTAGCTTTTAATCCATCAATAATAATCTTGATTAGCGAGTCATCGGGCTCTACTAACGGGATATTTTCCAACGCAAAAATCTCTAATCGAGCGCTCAATTTTTTTGACTCATGATTACAATGTTTCCGAATTTATTTTATTCCTATTCCCTTATTTCTTAATTCCTTTGCATCCTAACTACTTTGTTTCCAAGCCTAGGCCGGATATGCGAATACCCGCATGGCCTTTGTAACGTTTATTAATATGAATAAGGACCGAGGTTAATGCCTCAGCCACCACCGCGTTATCCAACGGCCCTGCGTGGTATGCCTGCATGCCTGCCAGTTCCGCTAGTTCAACAACTTGCTGGCGTGCTTTTGGATCATCACCGGTGACCAGCACATCGCAATCCACAGGGCCTTTTGTCTGTAAGTTAGCCGCCGCCACATTCTGAAATGCAGAAACAACGTTTACGTTTTCACCCAATATTTTTTGGGTAATCAGTGCAGCTGCACCTTCTTTTACCAAGTGGACACGAGCAACCTTTGGCGGTACCAGTGGCACGGTGACATCAATGAATATCTTTCCCTGCGCGAACTCTTTGATTTCATTCAAGAGATCCGCTTGGTGGCTAAAGGGCACTGTGAGAACTAAAATATCCCCTGCTTGCGCAGCAGCTTTGTTATCCAGCCCGCTGTGCAAAGTTACACCATGTTGAGCCGAAATATCAGCAACAGCAGTTTGAGCTTTTTGCTGAGTGCGTGAGCCAATCACTACGGGTAAACCCGCAGCTGCCCAGCGCCATGCAAGCCCGCTACCCAATGCACCTGATCCACCCAATATTGCAATTACAGGTTGTTGTTTTGTCATTACGTGTGCATCCGGTTCGCTAAAAAACCTCATTCTACATGAGAACCAGTGAAGAAAAATCGATCGATTTATGAACCTCTATTTTGCAGTTGGATTTGTTGTTTAGAGAGCCGTACACTGAATTCAATCTGTTTAGAAAATCAATTCAGTTGCGACAGATTAGAGATTGAAACTCACCTATAACAATAAGGATAAAACTATGGATTTTGCATTATCTGATGAACACCAGATGATTCTGGACTCGGCGGATAAAATCGCCACCAAATATAATCGAAAATATATTTTAGAGCACTCAAAAGAAAAAACATTCCCGCAGGAAATGTGGGACGAAATGGGCGATCAAGGTTTCTTGGGCATAAGCTGCCCATCGGAATATGGTGGCGCGGGTATGGGCGTTACTGCACTGTCTTTGCTGCAGGAACGTTTGGCAGAACATGGCGTTGCACCGCTTTACTTCGTCGTTAACCAAGGCATCGCGATCCCGGTTATTGGCAAGCACGGCACCGAAGAACAAAAAGAGCGTTGGTTACCCGACATGGCTATGGGCACCAGCCGCTGCTGTTTTGCCATTACCGAACCTAACGCGGGCACCAATACCTTTAAAATGAAATCACTGGCGAAAGCCGACGGTGATGACTTTATTCTTAATGGCTCAAAGCTGTTCATTAGTGCGGTTAACCACGTTAACAAAATGCTAATTGTGGCACGTACAGAGTCGTACTCAGATCACGACTCGAGGAAGAAAGGTTTAACGCTATTTGTGGTCGATGTAGACACACCAGGCCTAACCTACGACAAAATGGACACCAAACTAGCGGGCACTGCCGGCCAGTTTTTTGTTTATTTTAATAATGTCCGGATACCTAAAGAGAACGTGCTTGGTGAAGTAGGCAAAGGCCTAAATGTACTGTTTGACTCGCTAAACCCTGAGCGGATTATTGTTGCATCAGGTGCAGTGGGTGCTGGCCGATATGTGATCAAGCGTGCGGTTGAATATGCCAATGAGCGAATCATTTTTGACCGTCCTATTTCTGCTTACCAAGGCTTACAACATCCGCTGGCTGAAGCCAAAGCACTGCTCGAAACAGCATCGCTAATGACTAGAAAAGCAGCATGGGCACACGATGCAGGCGAAAACGCCGCTGAGTATGCCAATATTGCAAAATTCACAGCAGCAGAAGCCAATTTTAAAGCGGCGGATGCTGCCATGCAGGTGCATGGAGGTTATGGTTTCACCGAAAGCATGGATATGCTGGATCACTTTATCGGTGCTCGTTTAGGTAAAATTGCACCCATTAATCGCGAAATGAATTTAAACTTCATTGGCGAGCATATATTGGGAATGCCTAAGTCGTATTAGAATTAGTCACTATCCAGTACGTTAATAAAAAAACGGATAGCTGCTACCAATCAGCTGTCCGTTTTTTGCGCAACAAAACCCAAAAATGAGCACCCAACTAAAAACCCGCTGGAATGCGTTATGAGGTTGGGCTATTCTCAACGTTAACACCCACAGCTCACTCGCTGCTGGAAGATTTCTCACACGTCCGATCCCGGACATATTAGGTAGTACTAGATGGATAATATTTGGCTTGTTGTCAGCATTGCAGTTGCAGTTGGAATAGCTGTCGGCGCGGTTGGTTTTTGGCTGATTGCCAATCCAGAAAAAGATGGCGGGGCAAAATCAAGAAAAGAGCTTGCTGAACTCAATAACAAAGTTGAGCAACAACAATTACAAATTAACGAGCATTCTGTCACTACGGCAGACCTTGTTAATAAACTGACCCTGACCTACAAAGAAGTGTACGACCACTTGGCGCAAGGGGCTCAAACACTTTGTGATGCCGATGCCGCAACCCAAGTACTTGAAGCGCGCGAAAACGTTTCAAAATTAATTGCCTCTGACGAAGCACGTGATATAAACCCCGAGCCTACCGGCCCTGCGAAAGACTACGCACCTAAAAACCCAGACGAAGCAGGCGTTTTATCAGAAGGGTTTGGCTTAACCGATGCGGCTGAATCAAAATAATCAATTGTAGAGTTACGCACTACAAGCAATAAACGCGGCCAAATAATATGCTATTTTCATTTGGCTATTTTCATTTGCCCTAGTCATTTGCTTAACCCACTGGTGCGTAACTGTTTGTCTGCTCATTTGTATAACCGCTCATCTGTAAAACAGCGCGATAAACCTAGTTTCAAAATTCGATAACATTTTAAAGCGCTGCGCTGATCTGTTTGATCAAACCGGATTATCGATATCGATGTATTGGTGCTCAATACCCAGAGTATCCGCCAAATACCCCCCTACAGCCTGCACACCGTATCGCTCCGTCGCGTGATGGCCTGCGCTAAAAAAGTGAATCCCGGCTTCGCGTGCTTGATGGAAGGTTTGCTCTGAAACCTCACCGGTTAGGTAGGCATCTAAGCCTTGATCAATAGCCAGGTCAATCATTGATTGGGCGCCGCCCGAACACCAACCAATCGTTTCAACCATTTCATCTTTCATTGTTCCGTCAATATGTAGTGGTTTTCGCCCTAAACGCTCTCCAATAAAAGCAGCAAATCTTGAGCCAGACATAGGTTCTTTGAGCCTTCCTTGCAGCCCCACTGAACTTGAATTACCGGGTTCTAATTGCGCCAAGGTTTCCAAATCCAACACGTTCGCTAATTGTGCATTATTGCCGTAAATAGCATGGCCATCCAAAGGCAAGTGGTACGCCAGCAAACTAATATCGTGTTTGATTAGGGTTTTGATTCGCTCGTATTTACTACCCACCAGTGCTGGTGGTTCACCGCTCCAGAAGTAACCATGGTGCACCAAAATGGCATCTGCCTGCATATTCACTGCTTCGTCTAATAACGCCTGGCAAGCTGTAACGCCTGAAACCAGGCGCTTTACACGCAGACTACCCTGCACTTGCAAACCATTTGGGCAATAATCTTTCCATCGTTTGGGCTGTAACAGTTGGTCTGCAGCGGACACTAATGCTTGGCGTTCGATACTCATTTGCGTGGTGAACCTTTTGATAGAAAATTTAATTCGCTGGCCCTGTTTAGGATACCGGCTTAATCGATATAATAGGATGATCTTGGTTAGTGTGGGCAATTTTCTGTACTAACAACGCGTTACTTTCCCCATTGAGCCGAACAGATGAAGCAGTCGATACGTTATTTCGCAATCCCTACTCTAGTCGGCTTAGTGGCTGGGCTAGCGGTTGTTTTTGTCCAACCTAATGTACGCTCGTTGCTTTCGTCTGAGCGAAGCATTAACGAACCTCACGCCTCTAGCTCACCCCAAGCGGGACGCCGTGACGTGGTGTCTTACGCTGACGCTATTGGTATGGCAACGCCTGCGGTTGTAAACATTTATACAAAAAAGACGGTATTCAAAAAACAGGTGCCGCTACTAAACGATCCATTTTTCAGACAGTTTTTTGGCTCCGAGGCTTATCCTCAAAAAAAGAGTACTCAAAGTAGCTTAGGGTCAGGGGTTATCGTCAGCGAACAAGGGTATATCTTAACCAATTATCATGTCATAGAAGGTGCGGATGATATTGTAGTCATGCTCCAAGATGGCCGAAATAGCATTGCGCGGCTTATCGGTGCAGATATCGAGTCTGATCTGGCCGTACTAAAAATCGACTTAAATGGCCTTACAACCATTAAGCTTGCTCGCCAACATCAGGTTGATGTTGGCGACGTGGTATTTGCCATCGGCAACCCTTTTGGGGTTGGCCAAACGGTTACCATGGGGATCATCAGCGCCACAGGGCGCGCTGGCCTAGGGTTAAACAAGTTTGAAAACTTCATACAAACCGATGCCGCAATTAACCCTGGCAATTCTGGTGGTGCACTTATCAATGCTAACGGCGCACTGATAGGCATAAATACCGCTATATTTTCTCGTTCGGGCGGCTCACAAGGTATTGGTTTCGCAATTCCATCTGATTACGCCAGAGACATTCTAGTAGCGCTGGTGAACGAAGGGCATGTAACCCGTGGCTGGCTGGGAATCGATGCTCGTGAAGTCTTAATCAACCAAACCAATCACAAAGGGTTAGCACCCCAAAACTGTATTTTGATCGAAAAAGTTCAGCACAACAGCCCTGCCTATAAAGCCGGCCTCGTGCCTGGGGATATCATTGTTAGTCTTAACGGCCATTACATAAAAACGGCCGCGATGCCGTCGACCAAATTACCAAGTCAAAACCGGGCGAACGCTTTGATATTGGCGTAATTCGTAATGGTGAAGAGGAACACTGCGAAGTTACTATTGGAACCAGACCCAGCGTATCGCGATAAGTAGGCAAGAGCTAGCTACTGATCGTTTCTTTGTATTCAAGTAACTGCGGCACGATAGCCTGATCCATACTCAAAACATGGTCTGCCAGCCAACCTTCTAGAAATGAATGGAGTTGATTGGCTGTTATAGCCCCGCTCATATACTCCGTTAACTTGCCGGTAGCTTGATGCTGCTGGAACCGGCTCAGTTTCTCGAATTGGGATATTTTTGTATAACCGCTGGCCGCTATCAGTTTGATTTCACCATTCAGGTGTTGATCAATAAGCCCCATGATTTCTTCAAACTCGGTGTGCTTTTTTTGTATAGTGCTTCCGTCTGCTAAACATGCCTTAAGTAATTCTACTCGCTCAAATAGCTCGATGTGGGCATCGTCAATACTGCTAACTCCGAGCATCATCTTTTCTTTATACCATTCAAGGCCACGCAGCGGGGTAACACCAGACTGCTTCGTATTGGTAACCGAAAGGTTTTTATTTGGTTCAGAAAGACTTTCAGAGTCAAGTAACATGCGCACCCGGTGTACGAGGTCTTTAGCTTTAATGGGCTTTGATAATCGATCAAAATCGCATACTGGCGTATGACCTTCACTACTATCGCTGAAACCACTAATGAGCTGAACCTTAATACCGGGGTACAAATTATTAGCGATGTTCGATAGCTGATAACCATCCATTCCACTCATTATTATGTCGCTTAATACCAAATCTATTTCGTGCCGAGCGAGAATTCCAAGTGCAATTTCGGCACTGTCCGCACCTAAGACGCGGTAGCCGTAGCGTTCCAAAATCTCTTGTGACAGGCGGCGCAACGCAGGTTCGTCATCAACGACTAAAATGGTTTCTGTCCCATAAAATTGGGCTTCATCCATGTGTGGCTTGGTTACTTCTATGCTTTTCAACGATTCATTTGATTTTGGAAAAAAAAACCTAAATGTACTGCCTGAATTGGGGGACGACTGGACATCAATAACGCCTCCAGCGCGCTCAACAAAACCATAAACTTGACTTAAACCAAGCCCCGTACCCATTTTTCCTTTAGTAGAAAAAAAAGGATCGAATACACGGGTACGTATCTCCTCGTTCATTCCTACACCAGTATCCGTAATTTCTAATGCTACGTACTCACCTTCTTTAAGGTGCATTAGTTTTGCTGCCATTTCATCGAGCACTGTATTATCAGTAGTGAATGCTAACTGGCCACCCTTTTCCATTGCTTGCATTGCATTAATAGATACATTTAGTACCGCATCTGAAAAATCCCCAGCATCAAGATTTACGGGCCATAACTTCTGATGCAAATCCATTGTTAATTTTATACGCGCGGTCATCGTTTTTTCGAGCATGAGGCGCTGCTCTTTTAACAATGCATTGATATTTACTGCTGCGGATTCAACTTGTTTCTTCCGAGAAAATGCCAACAATTTTTGCGTAAGCTCAACGCCTCGTTCACCGGCACGTTGTATTTCATGAGTGTAATTGGTTAGCACCGGGTCGTCGGACAATGCTTCCAGTAAGATTTCGGAATAACCAAGAATCACACCCAGCATGTTGTTGTAGTCGTGCGCTACACCGCCGGTTAATTTCCCAAGGGCATCCATGCGCTGACTTTGCCGTAATTTTTCCTCTTGTATCTTTAACTCGGTTAAATCTTGGCCCGACGCAACGAAAATTCGTTTTCCATTCTGTTTTTGTGACAATTCGGTAAGCGAGACTCTCATTGGAAAATACTCGCCGTTTTTACGTCTCATACTCGCTTCGCGGCTGCTTCCCAAGACGGTGGAACGTCCTGAGGTTAGATACTCAATCAGTGAGGAAGCAAAAAAATCACCATCCTCTTTTCGAATTAAGATTCTGAAATTTAGTTTATTTGCTTCATCCTGTGTGTACCCAAAAAGCGCGCACGCAGATTTATTAAAACTTAGAATCATACCTGCTTCATCAATTGCGATAACTGCATCAAGAAGGTGATCTAACATTATGGTTAATCTCTTAGATCAAGAATGAGTGAAATTCTAAAACTAGGTTCTATCCATTTTCCGGGGGCTTTTTTTACACGTTTTATGCTACGCAGTGCCGAGAAATTAATGCCGCAGATTTCCCATTTTCCGCCCACTGGTGAAGTTCATCAGCTGGCATGGCTTTGCCGAATAAAAACCCCTGCGCAATATCGCATTTAAAATCCGACAATATCGATAAGATTGCTTCGTTTTCTACGCCTTCTGCAACTACTTCCATTCCCAGTTCATGACCCAACCGAATACAAGTTTTCACAATCGCCCTGGAATCAGCGTCTCGCTCCATAGTTTGCACAAAACTTTGATCTATCTTTAACTCATTAAACGGCACCCGGTGTAGCTGGGACAGCGAAGAATAACCGGTGCCAAAGTCATCAATAGACAAGCCAAAACCTTTCATTCTTAGACGAGTGAGAGTATCCAACGAAGTCAGTAATTCACCCATTAATGTGCTTTCGGTGACTTCCAGCATTAGATTCATACCGCTCATTTCTTTGCTGGCAAGCATCTCGCTAAGTTGCTCGGGCAGCGCCAAACTCGTGATATTGTCCGCGGATATATTGAGAGACATTCGCGGACAAAAACCTTTCGCATTCCAGCGCTGGCTTTGATCTATCGCTAATCTGACAACTTCCGCGGTAAAAGGAATAATCAAATCACTCTGCTCGGCTAACGTTATAAATTGCGCCGGCATCAGTAATCCGTAGTCCGGATGGTTCCATCTAGCGAGCGCCTCGACTCCTACCAACAGGCCATTTGATAGGTCGACTTGCGGTTGGTAGTGAAGCTCTATTTGTTGATTTCGTAACGCAAATTCAAACTGAGTTTTGGTAAACTGGGGTAATCGTGAGGTTTTGGTCTGCTCACAAACCAGTAGTCGCCGGCCTGAAATCAAGACCCGCTGCAAGTCTCTCATTTGGATCGGCTTTCTGAGGCTCGCTACTACATTAAGGTCATGAGCTCTGCCGAGCTCTTCTGCGGAATGCAGCACTGCTTTGTCGTAACCGCTTAATAGAATAAGTTTGGCGGGACAATTCGTTTTGGCGAGGGTGCGTAACACTTCTATGCCATCAATTTCAGGCATAACCAGATCAAGCAGGACTACATCGCCTGCTTCTAAAGTGTGCTGTAAAAAGTCCTTCGGGTGATTAAATACAGTGCTTTCGCAACCTAACACCTGCAGCATGACCTGTATCAATTGCGAGGTTTGCACGTCATCGTCGACGATAATGATGTTTCTTTCCATGATCTTGCCCCTATTTAAAAAATAGCCCTTGGCATCACGGTTTAGACAACACGACATGAAACAACCGCGATTAGCAACCTAACATCCTGTCGCTATTTTTATACACCTCACTCTGTTCAGCCGCAACCGTTTTCTGATCCATCGACAGTAAAAATCAATTGCAGGGAGCCTGCTTAAATGTATACTGCTTATATAGTCACCTATCAATATTGACCTATCCCTACGATCCACAGGATGATTCACGACACTTATGAAGCCACTTACTCATCGCCAGCAAGAAATACTAGATGTCATTTCCAATCATATTGAAGCGCAAGGCTACCCCCCTACTATGGCTGAAATAACTAAGACTATCGGCGTTAAGTCGACGAATACCGTGCGCGGTCATTTGCAAGCGCTTGAAAAAAAAGGCGCTATAGAGCTTGAAGCCAAGGCATCTAGAGGCATACGGCTGCTAAAAAAATATAGAAGTCAGTCAGATGCTAGCTTTGCCGGTGAGATGCTGCCTATCGTCGGCAGCGTTGCGGCGGGCGCT
>JAESUM010000028.1 GCA_016763075.1 Pseudomonadales bacterium | reverse complement strand
TTGAAAATGGGCACCATTGCAGACCTGATCCAATATCGTATGACCAACGAAAAAACCGTTGATCGAACCGGTAGCTACCCCATCTCTACTGAATATGGCGACCTTACAGTACACAGCTACCAAGATGTCATCAGTAACGAGTTGCATTTGGCCATTGTTAAAGGCTCGATCTCACCGGATGAGCCCGTGGTTGTACGGGTTCAACAAGCCGACACGATGCGAGACTTGCTGCACACGGTTCGCTCAAATGCGCCCAAAAGCTGGTCGATGCACAGTGCGCTAGAATTCATTGGCAAGCAAGAAAGCGGCGTATTGGTGCTCATCGCGCATCAAGAAACCCCCTCCGAACTACTGGCTCACATTGAGTGGTTATCGTCGGGTACCCCGCGTAAAAACGGCCTCGGGCAAGAGTCCCATATCGTGCGTACCGTTGGCGGTGGCTCACAGGTATTGCGTGATTTAGGCGTTCAAAAAATGCGCCTGCTGAGTAGCGAAGTCAAATACAACGCGCTGTCCGGGTTCGGGCTTGAAGTTGTAGACTACATACCCTGCGAATAACCATAACTAGCCCGCAAACCCGCGCGCTTTACCTCTATTTACGATCGTTATTGAGAAAAGATTATGAGTGATATGACTACCATTGAAGGTGATTTTTCAGCCAGTGACGCAACATTTGCACTGGTGGCCGGACGTTTTAACCGTTTCATCGTTGACCCGCTTGTCGATGGCGCAATCGACATACTGGTACGCCACGGCGTGCCAAAGAAGAACATCACACTGATCAACGCTCCCGGAGCATTCGAGCTACCCTTAGTCGTACAGCGCGTTGCCCAGCAGAAAAAATACGATGCCATTATCGCACTCGGCGCAGTCATTCGTGGCGGTACACCGCACTTTGAATATGTTGCTGGAGAATGCGTAAAAGGTATTTCACAGGTATCGCTAAACGAAAATGTGCCGGTAGCTTTTGGCGTATTAACCGTAGATACCATTGAGCAAGCCATCGAGCGTGCGGGTACCAAAGCCGGTAACAAAGGCGCTGAAGCCGCGATGTCGGCTTTTGAAATGGTTAGCCTACTTAGGAATTTGTAGCCTGCTACAAAGCAGCCTTTATCAGCACCGCTTCATATTTAGCGGGCTAATCTACATCAACTCAAAGTATTGGATAACCACCATTGAGCGAAGAAAATACCCCAAACAACCCTAATACTGACGGCATCCCCACAAATAGCGATGCCGCCGGCACTGAGGTTCAGACATCGCCGTCAACACCTTCTGCGCGCCACCGTGCACGCAAAATGGCATTACAAGCGACATACCAATGGTTGTTATCTGGTGGCTCCGCCCGCGAGATCGAGCGCCAATTCTTGAAAGACAGCCCTACCAAAAAGGCTGATTTGAATTTTTTCCACGCGCTTTTATTTGCGATCATTCACGATCACGCGAGTTACGAGCTGATCATCAACCCGCTGTTAGACCGGCCGTTTTCACAAATCGACGCGATAGAAAAAGCCATTTTGTATATTGGCACCCACGAACTCAAACACGACCTGGGTACGCCCTACCGCGTGGTGATCAATGAAGGCATCGAGTTAGCTAAAAAATTCGGTGCGACGGACAGCCATAAATATATCAACGGCGTGTTGGATAAACTTGCCAACCAGCTGCGCTCAAAGGAAAAATCCGCCCGCAGATAAATCGTTCACTCGAATAAGGGCTGGATGAGGACTAAAGTCTGAACGAATTCGAACTAATCCGTCATTACTTCAACCGCTCCGGCAACGCTAACAACCAAGCCGGAGTTGTGTTGGGCATTGGCGACGACGGCGCGGTACTGCAACCCAGCCCCGCAACCCAAACCGTAATCGCGGTAGATACGCTGGTTTGCGGCGTACACTTTCCCGAACACGCATCAGCCTACGATATTGGCTGGCGCACGCTAGCAGTCAACCTTAGCGACCTGGCCGCCATGGGCGCAACACCGCGCTGGTTTACCCTTGCACTAACGCTCCCTGAATTAGATCAACACTGGTTAGAAGAGTTTTCAAAAGGGTTATTCGCCTGCGCTGCAGGGCACGATATTTCACTGGTTGGTGGCGATACCACCGCAGGCCCGCTAACCCTTACCGTGCAAGTTGTCGGTGAAGTGCCCACCGACCAATACCTTAGCCGCGCAGGCGCGCAAGCTGGCGACGCGATCTATCTGACCGGCTTTGTAGGCGATGCAATGGCGGGGCTTGGCATCATGCAGGAGCGCTACGCTGCACAGGGAGCCCGCCGGGAATATTTGTTAAACCGCTTTATGAAACCTAGCCCGAGGGTCGATGCTGGGCTAGCGATCGCTCAGCTGGCCTCTGCTGCTATCGATATATCAGATGGCCTGGTCGCTGACCTTGGCCACATTTGCGCCGCCAGCCAATGCTGCGCCGAGCTACAACTACGCGACATTCCAGTCTCACCACAACTAGTTGAATTATTGGGTAAAGAACCCGCACAAACTTTGGCGCTGAGTTCAGGAGACGACTATGAAATATGCTTTACTGTTGGGCCAAATTTTGAGCCTCAACTAAAAAGCCTGTTTGAAACATTGGGGCTAAACATCACCCGCATAGGCCACATCAAAACAGGAACCGGTGTTGTCGTTATTACCGCCGATGGCAGCACCGTTGCCATCGGCTCGAAAGGCTACCAACACTTTAGCTAGCAGCCGCTAACAATCACCTGAGACACCGCCTTGCAACCAAACTTCACCTTCAAACAACTGCTGCGTAACCCAAACCACATGCTCGCATTTGGGTTTGGTAGTGGCCTGGCTCCCTTCGCACCGGGTACTGCTGGCACGGTGGCCGCTATACCACTTTTTTTACTGTTAAATATGCTACCCGCCGAGTTGTACTTGGCGGCATGTGCACTGACCTTTGTGGTGGGTATTCCTATCTGTGGAGCCAGCGCAAAAGCACTGGGCGTAAAAGACCATTCCGGCATTGTATGGGATGAATTCGTTGGCTTTTGGGTAACGATGGCCTTTGCGCCATCAGGCTGGATATGGCTTGTGCTGGGCTTCGCCTTTTTCAGGCTTTTTGATATCGCAAAACCCTGGCCGATCAGCTGGGTTGACCGCAATGTCGGTGGCGGTTTTGGCATTATGTTGGACGATTTACTCGCAGGGTTACTCGCTGCCGCAAGCCTCGCCTTTATCTCATATATTATCGCCCCGTTATTTTAGCCGCTCCGTGTTATTCAATGCTCGAAAGCGCACACAGAAGAAGGCCTGCATTGGCTCCAACACAAACATGCCGCTCATAAAAAAACCGCAGGGCTGGCATCGCCAGAACCTGCGGTTTTAACCATCCATTGAATAGCCTGTTATTACCGGCTACTCCACTTACCTAGTAAACCAATTTACCTTTGGTGAGAACCCCTACACCTTCCGCCAGTGCAGTATCTCTAACCGCTTTAGCAATCACTGGAACGATAGTGCGATCAAGCGGGTCTGGCAAAATTTGATCTGCAGTAGGTTCGCCAACCGCATCGGCAAGTGCATGAGCCGCGGCAATTTTCATAGACTCGGTAATCCGAGTAGCGTGGGCTTCCAGCGCGCCTTTGAAAATACCAGGGAATGCCAACACATTGTTCACTTGATTTGGGAAGTCACTGCGGCCGGTTCCAACCACTTTGGCACCCGCTGCAAGTGCAACATCCGGCATGATTTCTGGAACCGGGTTCGCCATTGCCAACACGATGGCGTCGGAGTTCATGCTTTTAATGTCGTCGGCGTTGAGCAAATTACCTTTGGATACGCCAATAAATGCATCTGCGCCTTTCATCGCATCTTGCAAAGAACCGCTGAGATCTTCCTGATTGGTGTAATCAAGCAGCTCTTTTTTGTATTCGTTGAGGTTATCTCGACGCCGACAAATAATACCCTTGGAATCACACACCAGTACTTTTAGCACCGGTACACAGATCGCTGGGTCATGCCCAACGCAGCGTAATAGCCGTGCAATCGCAGTGCCTGCTGCACCTGCCCCGTTGATGACTACTTTCATCTCTTCGAGAGGTTTGCCAACCACTTTACTGGCATTCATCAATGCCGCCAACAGCACAATCGCGGTGCCGTGCTGGTCATCATGAAAAACTGGAATACCGATATCCTGCAGGGCATTCTCAATTTCAAAGCATTTAGGTGCGGTAATATCTTCGAGGTTGATTCCGCCAAAGGTGGGCGCAATCATTTTCACCATCTTGATAATTTCCTGAGGGTCCTGGGTATCTACTACCAGTGGAACACCATCGATATCAGCAAAGGACTTAAACAGAATCGCTTTGCCTTCCATTACCGGCAGTGCCGCCAATGGGCCAATGTTGCCAAGCCCTAATACCGCCGAACCATCAGAAATAATCGCCACGGTATTGCCCTTCATCGTCATCCGGTACGCTGAATCAGGGTCATCCGCAATATGTGATGAAACCGCCGCTACTCCGGGGGTATACGCTACTGCTAGATCATCTCGATCATGCAATGGGAAACGCGAGCTGGTTTCCCATTTGCCACGTAATTGTTGGTGCATCCTAAGTGACAATCGATCATATTTGCTCGACATAATATTCTCGCTGATGGTTAATTTTTAGGCCGGACGTTATATCAGGTTTATTAGAGCTTTGTATATCTAATATTAAGAATTTATCACTACATTCACTCAAATGCACCGCTAACTGCATTGAATATGCCATTAAACAGCGCACTCCAATATCCAACTTGCTGATTACAGGCAATTATCAATTCTGCGCTTGGGCGAATTTGAGTACCCACACTCTCGTCTCTAGCGACAGAACGGGTAAACAACCCAGTCTGCGAACGGTACACCAAAACCGTTGCTGGGTATCTATATTTTGATAAACCGAGCTACCAAAGAGTGTGTCAAGCAAAGGGTTCGACTCGCCTCCATACTCATCGATCAAGGAAATATCCAAGAGATTTTCAAAGGCCAAATTGTGTGCTTGATGGGGCCCACGGTTTTGCTCAAGGATATTAGTGTAACGGCCACTCAAGCGATCAAGCCGATAGCTAGCATCCAACCCTACTAAATTGGCCCAGGGCTTCCATTTTAGGAAGCGTGCATCAATACGCCATTGATCACCGTATATCGGGTAGTGCTGTTTAGTTTGGCACGATTCAACCGTGGTTAGCTGCGCAATATGAGCGCCGTTCACCAGCCTGTCGAAGGTCAGTTCTGCTACCAAGGTTTCGTCGCTTAGCCTCGAGTAACCTATAGTCGCTACAGAAACCAACGTACCGGCAACGGATACCCCAATCACCAAGTAAATCAACGGCTTTAGTAGAGTTTTAAACTTCATTACATTACCTACGAATCAACCGTAGCCAGCGCCACAGGTTGAACATACTGGTCATTGAGCCGGCCAAATAGGTAAGCGCCGCGGCGGTTAATATTTTCTTTATTATGTTTAGATCGCGCTTACTCACGTAATCGCCTTGCTCCAAAATTGGCATCGCTTTTTTAAAGCTGGCATCGAGTTCTACAGGCAGCGTAACCAGGTGCACCAACGACAATACCGACATACTCAACACAGCGATCACAAGCATTAACATCGGCGGCGCAGGAGTACGCAGTAACAGCCCCGCAAGCGGTGCCAGCAAAAATGCCCCCGAGCCGATTTTTTCGGCGATCGCCGCTACCGATACCAAACGAGTACGAGTATGCAGCATCGAGTACTGCGAAGCATCCTGAACAGCGTGCCCCAGCTCATGTACTGCAATGGCTACGGCGCTTAATGAGCGCCCGTCATGCACAAATGACTGCAGCCTGATTCGCTTGGCTATTGGGTCGTAATGACTGCCTTGTTCTGTTAACTCAACTTCTACGCCTGTTAACTCAAATTTTGTAATTAAATGTTGCGCTAACTCAGCCCCGGTGCCAGGTATATGCGGCTGATCCGCCGAGTGTTTTTCAATGACATGCTGAGCCCATAAATTAGGCCCCAACAAAAGCAGCAACAGAAATAGTATTAATAAAATGTACGGCATCGAACCAGTATAACGAAACCTTAGCTTTGAGCGGTAGGCCTCAGGGTTTGCGACGCTATATTGGGTTGATTTGTGATCTATCAGCTATATTTAAAGCACTGTTTTTTGCTCTACGGAATACTCAGCCGATGCCTACCGCTAATACACGCCTTAATTTCTTCGTCGGTTTGCTGATCACACTGATCGCACAACTGGCCATTTATACGCCAAGCATTGCATCTCCCGACGATATCAATATTCAAGTAAGAGGCCTGTTCAACCGCTCGGCCATTCTTACCATCAATGGCAAGCAGCGTATGATGCGCCAAGGTTCTGTATCACCCGAGGGTGTCACGCTGGTTTCTGCCGACAGTCGCAGTGCAGTAGTTGCCGTCAACGGTAGAACACAAACACTTCGGCTCAGCGGAAAAATTGGTGCGCAGTTCGCCAAGGCTTCGCGACGTGAAGTTCTCATACCGTTGAACGCCTATGGACAATATCTAACCGATGGCTTCATAAATGGGCAAAGCGCCGAGTTGCTGGTAGACACCGGCGCTTCGGTGGTAGCCATGAGTGAACGCCAAGCCAACTTGCTTGGCATCGAATATATAACCAAAGGAATTCCTGGCTACGTTGAAACCGCCAGCGAAAAAGTAGCCTCGTATCAAGTCACGCTAGATCAAATTGATATCGGCGGTCTTAAAGCGTACAACGTTCAAGCCGTCGTACTTAAAGGCGACTTGCCTTCAAAAATCTTGCTGGGTATGTCTTACCTCAGGAATGTTGAATTACGCGAACGGCAGGGAATGCTCAATCTATTGGAAAAACGTTAAATCTGCTCGAAATTGCGCTTAGGCTTATGCCGATCAAAACACGCATCAGATAGAACAGCAGCAAATTCGCAGAAATGCCTCACTCCTGATAGAATTTCCGCCCTGTTTTTATCCTGGAGTTTTATCTCAACGTGGAACTAGTCGTTTCCTCCAAACTACCCACCCCCTGGGGTGAGTTCGCAATTCATGGCTTCAATGAAAGCAGCACTGGCAAAGAGCACATTGCTCTGACCATGGGTGACGTCGGCTCTGACGAGCCTGTTCTTGCGCGAATCCATTCAGAATGCCTCACCGGTGATGCCTTGTTTAGCCTTCGCTGCGACTGCGGCGCACAACTTGAGTCTGCACTCGAAGCCATTGCTAAAGAAGGCCGGGGGATACTCATGTACCTGCGCCAGGAAGGCCGCGGCATTGGGCTGCTCAATAAACTCAAAGCGTATGAACTGCAGGATTCCGGCGCTGACACCGTTGAGGCCAACGAGCAGTTAGGCTTTGATGCAGATCAACGTGAATACGGCATCTGTAAAACCATGCTCGATAACCTGGGAATTTCTAAGGTACGTTTAATGACCAACAACCCCAGAAAGGTTCAAGCCTTAGAACAATCGAATATTTTGGTGGTTGAGCGGGTCGCTATTCAGGAAGGGCGTAACCCCCACAACGACAAATATCTTGATACCAAAGCTGAAAAGCTTGGCCATATGCTCGATTAACCCAGCGACCTCACACGCTCGCTACATCATCGGCGGTCATTTCTGGCAAACGAACAAAACTCGTTTTAACCTATAACAGGCCCGATCAAACTATTTTAGTTGATCGAGCTTGTCACGAATCAACTGTAATATTCCTGCTTCATCAAGGCCGCAAGCCTGCAGCAATTGGGCATGAGTACCGTGGTCAACAAACCGATCAGGCAACCCAAGGTTTAATACCCAAACCCGCTGGTTCTCAGCCATCAATAACTCGTTAACCCCAGAGCCAGCACCGCCCATCACCACATTTTCTTCTACGGTGACTAGCAAGTCGTGTGATTTGCACAACTCCAGCACCAACTCTGTATCCAATGGCTTTACAAAACGCATATCAATCAATGTGGCGTTTAATGCTTCTGCAGCCGCTCTTGCAGGCGCTAGCATGGAGCCAAAGGCCAAAATTGCGGTTTTTTCACCGCTGCGTATTTTCCGGCCTTTACCTAATTCAAGTAACTCAGCGTTTGCATCAATCTGTTTACCGGGGCCAGTGCCACGCGGGTAACGCACCAGCGCTGGGCCGTTGTATTGGTACCCGGTAGAGAGCATTCGGTACAGCTCATTTTCATCAGACGGGGCCATTACCACTAAGTTGGGCACTAATCGCAAATAACTGTGATCAAACACGCCCGCATGGGTTGGGCCGTCTTCACCAACTAAACCAGCGCGGTCAAGGGCGAACAATACATCTAAATTCTGGATCGCTACATCGTGAATTAACTGGCCATAAGCGCGCTGTAGAAACGTAGAATAAATGGCAACAACCGGCTTAGCGCCTTCGCAGGCCATGCCCGCCCCAAGAGTTACCGCGTGTTGCTCGGCGATACCAACATCGTGATAGCGCTTTGGGTAAAGCCGTGCGAATTCGATCATATCTGACCCTTCACACATCGCGGGTGTAATGCCTTCAAGGCGCTCATCTTGAGCTGCGGTGTCGCACAACCAACGGCCAAATACTGCAGAGTATTTAACTTTCTTCGCCGCTGCTTTGGCGGGCTCAGCGGAGGCTTGTTTTTTGGCTGGCGCAGCACCGCGCTTGCCGGCAATCGCGTGATACTTAATAGGGTCTAGTTCAGCAGGGCCGAAGCCTTTGCCTTTGTGGGTAATGACATGCAGTAACTGTGGCCCTTTTAAGGTGCGCAAATCTTTTAACACCGCAACCAAGGCGTGCAAGTCGTGGCCATCGATCGGGCCAATATAATTGAGGCCCAATTCTTCAAATAGAGTCCCCGGTGCAACCATACCTTTAACGTGCTCTTCTGTACGACGGGCAAATTCCAGCGCATGGGGCATCTGACTAAGAATTTTCTTACTGCTTTCGCGCATTAATGTGTAGGGCTTTCCGGCCCAGATACGCGCAAGATATTGCGACAAACCGCCGACATTCTTCGAAATAGACATATCGTTGTCGTTTAGCACAACCAACAGGTTTGCATCGTTGTGGCCAGCGTGGTTTAGCGCTTCAAAGGCCATACCCGCGGTCATTGCACCGTCGCCAATTACCGCAACGGAACGCCGTTCGCTGTTTTGCTGACGCGCAGCCAACGCCATGCCTAAAGCGGCGCTTATCGAGGTACTTGAATGGCCAACGCCAAAGGTATCAAAGGGGCTTTCAGAGCGTTTGGGGAAACCAGATAGTCCACCCAATAAACGAATGCTATCCATTTGGTCGCGTCGACCGGTAAGAATTTTATGTGGATACGCCTGATGGCCAACATCCCAAACGATACGATCTTCAGGCGTATCAAATACGTAATGCAGCGCCGTGGTGAGCTCAACAACCCCAAGCCCAGCTCCAAAATGGCCGCCGGTTTGACCCACGCTATACAGCATGAATTCGCGCAGCTCATTGGCCAATACTTGTAGCTCAACCTCAGAAAAACCGCGCATATCTGCAGGTACCTGAACAGAATCAAGCAGCGGGGTGGAGGGGCGGTTTTCAGGTATTTCCTGAAATGTAATGGTTTTATCAGGCACGATCATTCAATACTGCATAAAAAACCGCGATTCTACAGCATGCGCCTGATACATTCACGGTATCGACCCAAACAACTGCGCTGTTTATTGTTTGTGTCGCCATATTGACAAAAACCGGTTGGAACAGGCTTCAGTGTGAGCAATAAACTGCCTGGTGCGCAATGGCTTATTGGCCGCGCATAAAGAGCTTATCAAGGTTATCCAGTGTGATCTGAATCCAGGTGGGTCGGCCGTGGTTACACTGGCCGCTGCGCTCGGTAAGCTCGATATCCCGAAGCAGTTGGTTCATTTCTGGTAGGCTCAATACGCGGCTGGCCCTCACTGAACCGTGGCAGGCCATGGCCGAAATGATTTCATTGATTTGTTCGGTAACGCGGTCGCTACTGCCCTGCGCCATTAAATCCGACAACATATCTTCTACCAGCTTTTGATGGTCACCCTGCGCTAACAAAGCCGGTACTTGGCGTAGCTGAATACGCTCTGGGTCGGTGCGAACCAACCATACGCCCAGGCCTTCGAGCAGCTCGCGGTTATTTTCAACAAAATCAGCCTGTTGCTGGCTTACATCAATAGACAGCGGAATCAGCAGGCGCTGCAATTGAAGCTGATTCTCCTGCCGCGCGTTTTTAATTTGCTCATAAACAATACGCTCGTGGGCGGCGTGCATATCTACCAACACCATGCCTTGCGCATTTTCTGCAAGCACGTATATGGCCTTCAATTGTGCAATGGCATAGCCTAAGGGCGGCAAATCTTCCTGCGCGTTGCCTGCTCCAACACCATCTGTGCTTGCCAAGCTCTGATAAAGCTGGGCTTGCTCTGCAATTGTGCCTGCCGCACCAGCCGTGCGGCCAGATTGTACGCTGCCGCCAAAACCTGCACTAATGTTTGCTGCACCATAAGCGCTAGTTTGCGCCAATGGCATGTAGCCCTGCTGCGGTGCGGCACTTGTATTGGCGGTGTCTTGGAATACACGCCGGCCAAAGTTATCTGCCGCTACGCTATTTTCTAGCTGGTTAACCGAGCCAGCAGGCCTATCATCAGCCAAGGATTGATGAGCGCTGTGGTAAACAAAATTGTGAATCGAGCGGCTATCGTGAAAGCGTACTTCGTGTTTGGTTGGGTGTACGTTTACATCTACCAATGTCGGGTTTAGCTCAAGGTACAACACATATGCAGGGTGGCGTCCGTGGTACAACACATCTTGATAAGCGCGGCGTAGCGCATGACTGATTAACTTGTCACGAATCACCCGGCCGTTTACAAAAAAGTACTGCATGTCGGCCTGACTACGAGAAAACGTCGGCCGGGCTATCCAGCCCCATAAACGCATACCGCCAATTTCGCGGTCAAAATACACAGCGTTTTCAATAAAAGGTTTTCCGCACACCGCACCTATGCGCCGCTCCTTCTCTTCAAAACTAGATGCTGCGGGAAGCTGATATAATGGTTTCTGGTTATGCTTGAGCGAAAACGCGCTGTCAAAACCAGCCAAAGCCAAGCGTTTGAATACTTCTTCTACCTTTTTAAACTCGGTACGTTCGGTGCGCAAAAAGCGTCGCCGAGCGGGGGTATTAAAAAACAGGTCGATAATTTCGATACGAGTACCGGTGGGCAAGGTACTGGGTAACAATTGTGGCGACTGGTCGCTATCAACGGCCTGCTCAAGCGCCGAGTACAGCATGCTGCAATCCAAGCTCCAGGCCAGTTCTGCACTCACCTGTTTTGACTCAAGCTTTAAATGCGAAACCGACTGAATACTAGCGAGCGCTTCGCCTCTAAAACCCAGGCTCGAAATCCCTTCAAGGTCCGCCAGTTTTATTACTTTGCTAGAAGCATGGCGGCTCACTGCCAATAGAAGGTCTTCTTTATCTATTCCGCTACCGTTGTCAGAAACTAAAATGCGTTTTGCACCGCCTTTTTCTATTTCAACATCAATACGATCAGCGCCTGCATCTAGGCTATTTTCTACTAATTCTTTAACCACCGAAGCCGGGCGCTCAACCACTTCACCTGCGGCAATTTGGTTTGCCAAAGTAGCCGACATCGGTTTAATACGCTGGGGGGTTAAAGCTTCATTCATAGGGAATTTAACCGCGAAAATCTAATAATAAAAATCTAAAAACGTTTGTGCTTAATTGGGGGCTAGCCAAACTATTGAGCAACAGCTAAGTTGCAAGCAATACGTATTAGGCAAGAATCCACAGCGAGCCTATCTATAATCCGATACAGCGAACAGCCGCGAAACCAGTTTAAGAAAGTGGAATACGTAACCGTTGGCCGACGTGAATATCGCTACCGTTAATGCGGTTAAACTTTTTTAACAGCGCAAGGCTTACGCGATAATGAGAGGCAATTTGAGACAACGTATCACCACGTTTTATAATGTGCTCTGCGATAACGGGTGACTTTCTTTTCAGCCACGCCAAGTACGTGCCATCCGGTGGTGATTGCTGAAAATACTGTTTCAAACCATCAAAAATCTTCTGCGCCATTTTTTGCCTGTAAGCAGGTTTACTTAATTTACCCGCTTCTTTTCGGTTTGAAATAAAACCGGTTTCAACCAATATAGAAGGAATATCCGGCGATTTAAGCACTAAAAATGCTGCTTGCTCAACTTCATTTTTATGTAAGTCGGCCATGCTTCCAATCGAGTTTAAAACCTGACTGGCAGCATTTTGGCTTACATCCAATGAGGCATTCATGGCGAGGTCTATTAAGGTTTTTTTAAGCATCCAGCCTTTATCAACCAGCTCTACGCCACCCACTAAATCCGCACTGTTTTCGTGGCTGGCCAACCAGCGCGCAGACTCACTACTGGCACCATTTGACGACAGGGTAAATACCGACGCACCATGTGCTTTACGGTTTTTAAAAGAATCCGCGTGAATAGAAACCAGTAAATCTGCATTTTTTTCTCGTGCGGTTTCACTACGCTTACGCAGCGCTATAGAGTAGTCACCGCTGCGGGTTAGCTCTGCCCTAAAGCCACGCTCGTTTTTTAGTAAACGGTGCAAACGTTTTGAAATATCCAACACCACATCTTTTTCTAAAAGTTTACGGTACCCCACTGCACCAGAGTCTTCACCACCATGGCCAGCATCAATCACTACCACAATATCGCGGCGCTGTTGCTGGTAGCGCTCGGCGGTTTTAAGAACCGGTTTACGTTTCTTTAAATCCAACAAATCAATCACCAAACGCGGGCCGTGATCTTTATTTTTTTTGAGAGTAAAACTGTTAAATTTAACCGGCTCATCAAGATCAAGCACCAGTCTCATTTTGCCTTTTTTACCGGAAGAACTGCGGATTTTAAGAATAGGGGTTTTAGATAACGCTAAACGGCTAACGTTAGTTTTTACCCGGGTGCTGTCTATATCAATCACAACCCGGTCAGGGTTAGAAAGCGGGAAGATTTTGTAACTATTGATTTCAGAAAGGTCGAGCACCACGCGAGTGTGATCCGGTGCGCGCCATAACCGAACACCGTTTAGCTGGGCTGCAAACACGCTGCTGGTTAACAGGCATATTAGGCTAAATACGAGAGCTTGAAATAAGTTATTGCGCATGTTGATACCTTTCTTTACAGGCTCTGTTTTCGGCTAATGGCAGTGCTGGGGTATTCAGTGGCTAACTGGCTTAGATCTGTGTGCTAAACAAGTCACACCAGCCAAAAAAACGGGCTAAATGCTAGCTTGCAACGAGCCTACAACCGCCTGCCCAAGCTGGCTAACCGCCTGAATATACAGCATTCTGCCGGGGCTTTGTACTTTCATGTTTAGCTCGATATCGGCCTCAGGCAGAAAGCCTGCACCCTTGTCCGGCCACTCCACCAAAAACAGTGCGTGATCTGCATCAAGATCGCGAATACCAATGAACTCTAGCTCTTCTGGGTCGGCTAGGCGGTACAGGTCAAAATGGTAAATAAGCGCGTTATCTAACTCATAGGGCTCGAGCAATGTATAGGTTGGGCTTTTTACCCGGCCATGATACCCATAGGCCTTTAAAATGGCTTGGCAAATGGCGGTTTTACCCGCACCCAAATCACCCTGCAAATAAACCACCAAGCGTTTATCAGCAATTGCTGTACCCAAAGCCATGCCTATTTTTGCAGTGGCCTCTGGGTTATTTAAGTAAATTTCCATACGCTAATTAAACATGATCTCTGTAAAAATGGCTTGCTATGCAGCCTATGCGTGTAACTTGAATGGTGACTTGGATATGCAGCAAATCCAAAGGTAAATCGGTAGTTGGGCCGGTACTCGATTTTACTATTCTATGTCGCTCCGCCATTTAACTATTCGTTTTAACTGCGGCTCCTCAAACAGCTATTGATAAGCTATACCAGCGCCTGCAATTTTAGAGTGGTTGTGACATGATCGCGTTCCAATTCACCGATCAGTTTTCTAACCTCTATTCACCGCTACCTGTGACATACAATTATACGTCATGACATCATCCAAAACCGACATGGATCAGCTCGCCCAGCAAATTGACCGCTGGGCACAAGAACTAGGATTTCAACAAACCGGAATCTCCGCGCTAGACCTAGACCCGCAGCACGTACAGCATTTGGATCAATGGCTAGCAGAAGGCTACCACGGCGATATGGGATACATGGAAACCAGACGAGACCTGCGCGCAAAACCTCAAACACTAGTGCCCGGCGCAACCCGTATTATTTCATTACGGATGGACTATTTAGTCAACGACACCCAACCGGTTAAATTATTAAAAGATTCCAGTAAAGCCTATTTAAGCCGCTACGCGCTGGGGCGTGATTACCACAAACTGATCCGCAAACGACTGCAAAAACTCGCAGATAAAATCAGCACCGAAATAGCAGGCACAAAAACCAACCATCAATACCGGGTATTTGTAGACAGCGCCCCAGTGCTTGAAAGAGCCTACGCCAACCACTCCGGGTTGGGCTGGATTGGCAAAAATACCATGCTGCTTAACCGCAAAGCCGGCTCATGGTTTTTTCTCGCCGAGCTATTCACAGATCTACCATTGCCCATTGATCAGCCCGAACAAAAGAACCATTGCGGCAACTGCACCGCCTGCCTCGATATATGCCCCACCCAGGCATTCACCGGCCCCTACCAACTGGATGCACGACGCTGCATCTCCTATTTAACCATCGAAAGCAAAGCACCTATTCCTGTCGAGCTACGTTCCAAAATGGGAAACCGAATATTTGGTTGTGACGACTGCCAGCTGACCTGCCCCTGGAATCGCTTTGCAAAAACCACATCCGAAAGTGACTTTTCACCTCGGCATCAACTCGACAATATTCAACTGGTTGAATTGTTTGAATGGACCGAACAGCAGTTTTTAAAAAATACCGAAGGCTCACCGATACGACGAACTGGTTATGAAAGCTGGCTCAGAAATATTGCAGTAGCACTTGGGAATTTATTGGCGAGTGATGCCAGTGAGCAAGAAAAGAAAAAGGCTACTCAGGTACTGCAAAACAGACAGGGCAGCAGCTCTGAACTGGTTCGTGAGCATATTGAATGGGCCTTAAATTGTTTGCAGCGCCTTGATTGAAATCCTCCATGTTTGGGTCTTAATATCACAATAAATGGAAAACCTATCCATCTATATACAACACATACATGGACAATGGGTTCCGCTTATTGAGACTGTCATACCTAAAAAACCCAAAATCGACAGGCGTTAAATTGTACGCTATATTGTACAACAAATGGTACTTTATAGGTGATATATGCGCAGATTAAAAATACACGAAGATATCCGTCCATTGTCAGAGTTTCGCTCCGGTGTGGCCTCCTTCCTTAAGCAAGTACATGATACAAAACGACCTTTAGTCATTACTCAGCATGGCAAAGGTGTAGCAGTATTACTTGATGTTGCGGAATATGAGGCTATGCAAGACAAAATAGGGCTATACGAAGATATCGAAGTTTCGATAGCACAAATTGATGCTGGGGAAGGAATTTCACATGATGCCGCAAAAGAGAAAGTCCTAAAAAAGCTTAATAAGTGAAAATTATTTGGTCACCTTTAGCGGTTGACCGAGTATTTGAAATAGCTGAATACATTGCATTAGACAAACCCCCTGCGGCAATAGATTGGGTAGACACTGTATTCGGATCCGTTAAACGGCTTAAAAAATTTCCACGCAGTGGGCGTATAATTCCTGAAATTCAACTAGACGAGTTTCGAGAAATAATATTGGACAACTACCGTATCATCTACAGAATCGAAGAAATACAAGTATCAATTCTTACTGTGCGTAGTGGCAGGGAAATTTTGCCAGTTGACGAGGTGTTGGTATAATCGGGTAGCCGAGGGTATTTAACCCTCAGCCCGCTCCAAAAGCAGGTATTTCTAGGTAGCGAAGAGTTCATCCACCGCCACCTCAAAGCCATCGAAGAGAAAGAAAGCCTCGACGAAATTCCCCTCTTGCAGAAACGAGCACTTGCGAAGGCTATCGATTACTATCAGGATAAATACCCAGATAGTAACGAGGCTATTCAGCAGGCGTTTTTAACTGGAGCGTACACATTGAAGGAAATTGGCCCTGATTTTAGAAAGCATTACTCAACGATAAGTCGAATTGTAAACGGGAAGTAGTGTTGCATGGAAAGACCTGACCCTAATTTTTATAAATTAATGAAAGAGCTGGGGTTACTCAGTTGTCAGCCGTCACAGCCAGCGTACAAAAAGGCGGAGAAGCCACATGCTCAAATACCGAACACGTTGAACCGTGAGTTTTCACCCGAGCACCCCAATCAAGTTTGGTGCGGTGACGTCACCTACATTTGGGCCGGTCAGAGCTGGGCATATCTAGCGATCGTAATGGATTTATGGGGTCGAAAGCCTGTCGGTTGGGCAATGTCCCGTTCGCCCGATAGTGAGCTAACAACTAAGGCATTACGCATGGCCTATGAGTCTCGTGGGCGGCCGAAGGAGATGATGTTCCACTCTGGACCAGGGTTGCCATTACACGAGTCTTAAGTTTACGCAGACGTTGTGGCGAATGGGTATTAAACAAAGTATGAGTCGTCGTGGAAATTGCTGGGACAACGGCCCAATGGAGCGTTTTTTCAGAAGCTTAAAAACAGAATGGGTACCGAAGTTGGGCTATCATTCATTGGCAGAAGCCAATAATTTGATCGTTCAGTACATCATTGGCTACTACAGCCAAGTTAGGCCTCATCAGCATAACGGCGGTATTTCACCAAATGCAGCGGAAGTTCGTTACTGGAATACCTCTAAAACCGTGGCCAGTTTTACTTGACCACTACATATCGCTTGCACTCGGACAAAATAAAGCTGCGCTGCTTCGCTCCGCAACTTTATTTTGCCGGCGAAACGAGGCGTTAGGGGGGTAGGTTTATGAGAAATGTATGGATTATATTATTTCCATCCGTAGGCTTGATAACGTTTATCTTTAATAGAAGTAGCGGAATCAATGTAAATATACTCGAATCACTCGCGGAGTCTCTCGTATATTTATTGGCTGGCGGGTTCTGTGCCCTTCTATTTTCCATCAAACGTAAATGGAAAATTAATGACTGGTTTAATGGTATTGGGCTGGGCGGACTAATTGTTACGTTGTTCGTGTTTTCAGCTCAGGTGACTGTTGTAGCTGATATCGTTAATAAGAGAAGTAGTGGAACGATAGCTCTGGGTAAAGAAGATGCCATAGAAGATTTATTTGTAAGTTTGGAAACGGAAATATTAAAAGGAAGGTTAATAGGCAGCTGGAAAAGAACTGATATTGGTGATTCTAAAAGCACGCAAATTTTCAGCGCAACCAAAAGAGAGTGGATTGAAGCGGACAGAAAAGGAACTTCGGGTTATACAGTTGCTGAAGCGAACTACCCGGGAAATTGGCTAGGAGTTGATCTTGGAAACAGCGGTGCCGTTAATACTGTCATTCAATTTGACATAAGCGGTAAAAAAATGAGAGTCGTGCAATTTTTTGCTCTTAGTGATATTTTCGAAGATGGCGGCATTACAGGGCTTTCTTCAGACTGGATAAAAATTGATTAGAGAGGGCCCAGCAATGGTAGTCGAGAGTGGCTTGCCTACCGCGGCGTTGTGGCATTGAGGATAATGAAACGTGACTTTTAGTGATGGGGTCGCCTTTTTAGCTTTAGTTATTTCAGGTCTTACTTTTTTCCATACACGAAAGCAGAGTAAAATTTCTCAGAGGCCAACTAAGCTAGAAGCGTACCGTTTAACCAAGGAATTTGTGGGTTATTGTTCAAAGTATAAAACGATGTACTCTTATGAGCCCATTATGGGTACAAGAGAATTATGGAGCGAAATAGATTCCTTCTCTTGGAACTTGGATAAGCTCGGGCCAACTGAAATAACAGGTTTTTCAGATAAAACCAGCTTAATTAAACAGAATGCAAAGAAATTACAAAGAGAGCTTGAGCGCTTAGTATCCGCTATAAACAAAAATGCTGGGAAAGATGAAATTGAAAAATATGAAGATTCCAGTAATGAGTTAATTGATTGGTTTCATGAGCAAAAAATAGGGCTAAAATCTTTCTTTGAACCATGTGTGTAGAATTCATAACAAGCATACAAACATCGGGGTCACACAAACATCGGGGTTAGGTCTTTCCATGACACATTTGACCTGAGACCACGAATTCAGCGAATTCTGGGGACACAATACTTAATTGGCATATCTCATCTGTGGTCTTTCCTTTTCCCAATTACAACCACTCAATGATAAAACCATAAAGTAAGCAAACACACGGACTTCCCCTGACATTTACATCGTCGTCGTGGATTTGGTAACTGTCTAAAAAAACAGATTAGGGGATATTTCAAAACGATCAGACAAAGCCTTGATCTGTTTTTTGTTCAAGCTTCGTTCGCCAGAGAGTACTCGAGACACCATGGATTTTGATCCAATTTCTGGTAGGTCGGCGGTTCCAAGGTTATGTTGATCCATCAGTAAACGTAGGGTTCCGATATCGGTAGGCTGATCCAAAGCACGCTTTTCAAAAGCCGCAAGCTCTTCATTTTTATTCTCGTAGTTTTCAATTGCACGACTGAGAAGCTCAATAATTCCATTTAACGGATCATCAAAAGAGTCTTCTGCTTCCTCTAAAAAGTTTTCAATGAGCTCAAGGACTTCTTCATAATGTTGTTCATCAATGATGGGTAAGTAAGGAACCGCTGTTTGAGCGAAATTGTGGCCGGCATTTTTAAAAGCGACAGCTGTCATTTCAGTTCTCCTTTGGCGTATCGTTTACAAATTTTGTCATATTCTGCATGTGTACTGATGTGCTTTACATACATACGGTTTTGAACAAACTGGACAAATGTGATCAAGCGCAAATTGCTACCGCCTACATCAATGACCCACAATTTATCCCTGTATTTAAAATTGTCTAGCGAAGGGAATACCTTTCGCATTTCGTCAGAGGATGAAAACGCTCCTTTATTGAGCACTTTGAATAGGTCATCAAGCGCCTGCTTCTGATTAAGGTGGTCCTTGGCTGCGTCATTAAACGGCCGTTTTGAGATAATATGCATATCAAATACCAGTTGACTGATTGGCAACTTTAGCTCCTTGTTGCCAATCAGTTAACCAAATAGCCAATCAAGAGCAATAACCCTCCGCATATGCCTTCGCCACTGAATGTACGCTTATGAACGACGCGCCAACCACTCGCGCAGCTCGACTTTCTCTTCCGGTAAAAGAGAGCTAAGCGGCCTTTGCGACAGCTCTTTAAAGCGCGCTTCGCCTTGATTTTCACGCAGCCTTTTAATGGCTCCTAAAAATTCTGGTTCGAATTGCTCTTCTTCTAATAATGTTTGGCGGCTGGCTAGTTGAACAACCCGCGCGCCTTTTGGGGTGCCTTGCCAATGGCTCATCAAAATACCAATATTGATGAGCGGGTCTTGTTTAAAACGAGCAATCAGTTCAATTAAAAGTGACAATTCTGGGTTTTCTGCTGCATTCATATCGGTTAGATCCGGTGCGACTTGCGCAAGGGACGGGCTATGAAGCAGTAACATGGTTGCGGCATCTAACGAGGGCAGCTGGTGCTGGCGGAAGCCTTTATGAACCGGCGCTACGCTAATGGGTTTTGCATTTACCGGCCGTGGCCCAGCATTTTGGCGCGGCGCATGCTGCTGACCTTGGCCGCTGGAACCGGTTTTTTTGCCGGTGTTTAAGTATGTGGCCATATCTTGTTTGGGCATGCCGGTAGCTTCGGCAAGTTTGTCTACCATTAGCTGATAAAACACGCCTCTGGGGAAGCGCTGAATAATTGGCCGGGCTTCGGCGGCGAGCTGAGCACGGCCTTCGTCTGCGCGCATATCTATATTTTGAGTAAGTTGCCCAAACAGATAATCCGATAACGGCAGTGCTTGTTTGAGCCTTTCGGAGAAGCCTTCGAAACCATCTTTTTGTACCAGGCTGTCTGGGTCTTCGCCTTCGGGTAACATTAAAAACCGTGCGCGGCGGCCATCTGTCATAACGGGGCTTGCTGCTTCTAGCGCACGCCATGCGGCTGCTTTACCGGCTCTATCGCCGTCGAAGCAAAAAATCACCTCTGAGCAGTTACGAAATATCCGCTCTAAATGAGAGGTATTAATTGCAGTGCCCAGCGTGGCGACTGCTTCTGTAAAACCATGCTGGGCCAGCATGATGACGTCCATATAGCCTTCAACCACGATGACTCGTTTTAAGTCGCGGTTGGCTTTTCGGGCTTCAAAAAGCCCGTATAGTTCTTGGCCTTTGTGGAAAACGGCTGATTCAGGCGAGTTGATGTATTTTGGTTTGTCGTCGCCCATGACTCTGCCGCCAAAGGCGATGACGCGTCCGCGCTGGTCTCGAATGGGGAAGGTAATACGATGACGAAATTGGTCGTAACGACGGCCGTTTTCTTTACTTACCAGCAAGCCACATTGCTGCAACATGCCGCGTTGGTCTTCATCTGGAAAGCGGTGCAGTAAGTTTTGCCAGCCCGGCGGCGCAAAACCCAACCCAAACTGTTTAGCTAGCTTGCCCGATAGGCCGCGGTCTTTTAGGTATTGTTTGGCAAGCTCTGCTTCATTGTGGCTACGCAGTTGTTCTTGGTAGTACTCGTCAACACGTTGAAGTAGCTCGTATATGGTGGCGCGTTGTTTGCTGCGTTTGTCGTCGTGCTGGTCGCTACGCGGTACCACTAAACCTGCTTGGGAAGCAAGCTGCTCGATGACTTCGGTAAATTCGAGTCGGTCGTAGTCCATCAAAAAACTAATGGCGTTGCCGCCAGCACCACAACCAAAACAGTAGTAAAGCTGCTTATCTGCTGAAACGGAAAACGAGGGGGTTTTTTCTTGATGAAAAGGACAAAGGCCTGTGTAGTTTTTGCCGGCGCGCTTGAGCGGCGTGCGGCTGTCTACCACTTCGATGATATCGATCCGCGTGAGTAGATCTTCGATAAAGCTTTGGGGGATCAGGCCTGCCATCGGACTATATTACAGTATATTCCTGATGGGTATTGAGCCTTGAGAACAGGCGGTTTGAATAACTGGTGCTGAAACGGTGACGCCCAACTACAGATTGTGCGATCACCGATAATACGTCTAACCTAGGCGAGATTTAATCACTTTACTGACTTCAGCCATATCGGCACGGCCCTGCATTTGCGGTTTCAAAATACCCATGACTTTGCCCATTTCTTTCATTGAGGCTGCGCCGGTTTTTGAAATGGCATCGTCGATCAGTTTGATGATTTCATCTTCGCTGAGCGGTTCTGGCATGAATTCTTTCAGCACGGTGACTTCAAACGCTTCTTGATCCGCTAGGTCGATTCGGCCGGCATCGGTGAATTGAGTGAAGGAGTCTTTACGCTGCTTGAGCATTTTGTCGAGAATGACCAGCACGCGCTCGTCTTCAAGCTCGATACGCTCATCGACCTCGACACGTTTGAGTTCAGACAGCGCCAACCGAATGACACCAAGACGTGGTTTGTCTTTGGCGCGCATTGCATCTTTCATCGACTCGGTCAGTTGATTTTTGATACTGGATGCCATGTCGGAGCTCCTAGTGAACTTAGAACAACAAAAAAGCCCTTCGAAAAGGGCAAAAAAGTATTATTTTATTAGCTACGTAGCGACTCTATTCTAACGTTGTTTTACGACCGTTCGATACCTGTAGATACCGCCGAGCTACGTAACAACGCTTCTGTAAAGAAGCGCTCTAGTATAAGCGTTTGGTTCTGCGGCTTTCGCGAGAAACTTTTTTAGCATTACGCTTCACTGCAGCTGCAGCTTTACGCTTACGTACTGAAGTTGGTTTCTCGTAAAACTCGCGACGTCGTACTTCTGCAAGTACACCGGCTTTTTCGCATGCGCGCTTGAAGCGACGTAGTGCAAAATCGAACTGTTCATTTTCTCTAATTTTAACTTCGGGCATCAGTTGTTCCTAACAGCCTGTTTGTCTAAAAATTCGTTGCTTGATGATTGGTTCAATCCACCAAGTAGCAATAATGTATAGCAATAATGTATAGCAATAATGTATAGCAATAATGTATAGCAATAATGTATAGCAATAATGTATAGCAATAATGTATAGCAATAATGT
>JAESUM010000027.1 GCA_016763075.1 Pseudomonadales bacterium | reverse complement strand
TGAACGAATAAGTTCATCGGAAATTAAGCGGTAAGCGGTAAGCGGTAAGCGGTAAGCGGTAAGCGGTAAGCGGTAAGCGGTAAGCGGTATCTTGAGCTAGTTCCAGCAAGCCGTACAACGCTCTAAATAAACATGCAATCAAGTTAAAGCCCCTGCCAGCATTCAAATGCTGGCAGGGGCTTGGCCCTGCAATACTTGCTTAAATGCTTGTTAAGGCTTGCCTAACATCCGCAATGCCTCAAAGCCTTGCTCCATACTTACGGTGGGTTTATAACCCAGGTGCTGCTGAGCTTTGTCGCTATCAATGGTGCATTCAACCGACATCAACGCCGCCGCAAAACGAGTCACCGGCGGGTCAGTTTTTAGGCTAAATGTCTTCCACACCGCCTCTGCAACAAAAGCCATACTGCGAACCACCCAACTAGGGATAGATTTATCCGGCACACTCAGATCTTGCGTGGCCAACATACCTGAGAACAAGTCACGGAAGCTGTGGCTGTCTTCATCAACAATAAAATAAGCTTCACCGCCCTCGCCTTTTTCTAAGGCAATCTCGATGGCATCGGTTAAGTTGTCGATATACGTACTGGCAGTTAAGGCTTCACCGCCGCCAATCCACATAAATTTATCCTGTTTAACCGCTTCTGCAATTCCTGGTAAAACACTTTGATCCCCTGGCCCCCAAATGAGTCGTGGGCGTAGACTTATGGTTTCGAAATCATTGCCAGAATCATTCGCCGCAATCACTTTGCGCTCGGCTTCCGCTTTGGTTTGGGAGTAGTAATAAGGTGATTTATTACTCAGTGGATAGGTCTCATCAATACCTTTCATTTCTTGGCCATGAAAGCAGCCAGCTTCGGTGCCAATATGAATAAAGCGTTTTACGCCTGCTTGTTTTGCAATGTCTAGGAGCTGGGCAGTGCCATCGACATTCGTTTTCCAATACAGCTCTTTTGTGCCCCAGGGGCCAATATACGCAGCGCTGTGAATCACAACATCGCAGCCTTCAAGGTTGGCCAACTCAACATTACCCAACTGGCAACGCACAGGCTCGCCGCCAATGGCTTTGATTTTTTCGTCGCTCTGTGCAGAGCGCGACATGGCAGTGACTTGATGGTGCCGAGTAAGGCGTTGTAGCGCAGCGCCACCTACAAACCCGGATGCACCGGTGATAAATATTTTCATAACGTTGTTCCTCTTTATTGTTCTTTGTTGGAACCTGTTTCAAATTCACTCGTACCGCAATGTTACCGAATCACCACCTAAATATAAGGCAGCTTCACTTAATGCATGGCTTTTACGCCGGTTATTACAAGGTATATGTCTCGCACATCAAACAACAGCGAAACAGTAATGGTTGCACACAATAGGTGATGCCAAACTCTGACAAAACTCCACTGCCTGAATTTCTCCTGAAGTTGATATGACTTCAATAAATAGACCAATAGTGGGGTCCACCAAATCAAATGTGCAATTCCAAACAGATGCACGTTTGCCCACAGTATAAAAATAACTATGGTACTGATACGTGTCATGACGATCGCTCCTACCGCCCACCGTGCTTCTTTGTGTTTCCATGCAAAGAGTAGTGAGCTGAGTAATATAGCTCTCATCCAGATCATCCAATATCCAACCGGCGTACTTATGGTTGCCATCTGAGCTGCAATTTCAGCTTGTAAAGTTTCCACGTACTGTCTACTTCCTATTGGTTAACCGTTTAAGTTTTAATCCGCTACTGGCTTTAATTACATCCAAAGGTTGCGCTTTAGTTACACTATTTCGAAGGTGTCATTTTTTATGGTTAATAGGAGTTAGCCGAACCAAAGCCCAAGCACCTCAATTTTGTCGTTAACTTCACCCAAATACAGCTCCCACAAGACATCTTCTTGGCCTTTGGCATAGCTTATTTTCCACAGTAGCTGAAGCTCACCTTTTCGATTAAGGTGCCCTAAATAGGTGGTTGAGCGAACTGTTCCATAGGTAGACAGCTCGTTTTGAATCGCTTCTTTGAACACCTCTTCAGTCAGCACAAGCTTTAAATCCGCCGAAAGAAATTCGCTCAGTACAGCATAGTCTGATTCTGCATGTGCTTTAAGAATGCTATCCAAAATGGGTTGGCCAATGGCCTCGGCGTTTTGTTCGGTGAGTTTCATCAGAAGGTCAGCCTATAAATAGTGAGGTTTTTATTGCATCGGTTCGGCCTTACCGAACTCAATATGCGTAACGCGCACACCATAATTTAGCGCTGGGCCATGTTCAATGCTTTTCGAGTTGGAGTATCACCCGAACTTGCGTACCTTGGCCTAGTTGGCTATCTATTTTTATGCTCCCGTCGTGTGCTTCGGCAATCATACGGCAAAGGTACAATCCCAATCCGTACCCGCCAGTCTTGCGCTGACGCGATGGGTCGGGCCGATAAAACGGCTCGGTAATCCGTGGCAGGTGCTCTGGCGCAATACCCGCACCATGATCTACCACGCAAATTTCTACACAGTCTGGTCGCAATACGGTTGATATCTCAACGCCGCCTTGCTCCAACCGGTTGTGGCGCACGGCATTAGCTAACAGGTTTTTTATAAGTAATCGAGTTCTTGCGTCATCTAGTTGTACTTCGGTATTCTCGGCTGCAAGGTGAGTTCGAATATCGTCATTAGGAAAACTTTCCTCCAGCACAGTGAAAACTAAATCATTGACCAAAACCGCTGAACGGTTGAGCTGTGCGTGGCGCTGGTTTAGGCGCTCGCTTTCTAGCAACTCTGTGATGAGTTGTTCCATTTCTTTCATATCGCGGCTGAGGTTTTCGCGAATGGTATCGTCTTCAATGAGTTCAACCGATACCCGACTGCGGGTCAATGGTGAGCGTAATTCATGACTTATGGCTAGCAACATTTCACGCTTTGAATCAAGCATTCCTTCAATGTCGCCAGCCATGGTGTTGACGGCACTGGCCAGTTCACCCAGCTCGTCTTTTCTACTGATTTGAATACGGTGATCCAACTCCCCTTCGCCCATTTTTTGAACCCCTATGCGGATGGTTCCAATAGGGCTAAATAGCCAGCGGATGCCCTTATAACAAAAGTAAATAATACCAATAATTACCAATAAAGAGACTAATCCCTCGCCGCGTTGTTTTAATCTTCGAGAAAACCCAACATATATTTTTTGGTTATTTTGCTCCGAAAGAAGGTAGCGAATATTATTTAAATCACAATACTTGAGCCGATTGTTATCATGCTGCTTGAATTCTAATACGCTGGGATCAAAGGGTCTGCCATCCGACGACCAGTTAATATCTGCACTACGAATATGAATAATGGCACCGCTTCTCTGCGCGATCTGTTGCGCGGTAATAACATTTGCAGGAAAGCCTATTTCTTTTTCTATGTAGTGCTGATACTCAACCACATGCGGCAGTACATTGTCTTTAAATTGAGTACTTACAATGGCTAAAATACTTAAACGCACCACCACCACAAGCGAAAATGCAGTCAGCAAGAAAAGGAGAATCACCCTAGAAATGAGCGAATAACGAATACTATTAATTAGTTTTTTCATGGCTGGGATACATGGTTTCTATTCACGTTTTTTGTACCTCAGTACGTTAGATCATGCTGGCGGGAAAGCAGCAGGAAGTTACGCAGTAGTATAAATTGGCCACACTCAAGAATGTAGCTTATCGGTTACACGCAATATTTCTAGCTAACCGGCTCAACAAAGCAGTACCCTGAACCCCAGTTGGTTTTTATGCAGTCTAGGGGTTTTAGTTTGCTTCTTAGGCGGCTTACAGAAATATCGACTGAGCGTGAAAATAGCTCGGCGTCTATGCCACGTAGCTCACTCAAAATTTGGTCGCGGGTGTAGTTACGGCCGGGCTCTTTTGCCAGCAGCACGAGTAACTGAAACTCCCGCCCGCTTAGCTCTAGCGCTCGGCCATCAACTTCGACATGACGATATTTCAGATCAATGGATAAGGGGCCATAGTTCAAAGCAGAGCCGTTTTCGTGGGGCTTACTTCTCTTTAAAATAGTCTGGATTCGCGCGACGAGTTCTCGTGGTTCGAAGGGTTTTGGCAAATAGTCGTCTGCTCCTAGTTCCAAACCGATCACGCGGTCCATCACTTCGCCACGGGCGGTAAGCATGATTACCGGAATATCGCTGGTTTTACGTAATTCTCGGCATACTTCAAAACCGTCCATATCTGGTAGCATGATATCCAAGATCACCAATTGGTAGTCGCCGTCGTGCACGGCACTAAGGCCTTGTTGCGGATGCGTGACTTGCTGGAGCTGAAGATCATAACGTTCAAAATAGACCGTTAATGGTGGGCCTAGTTGTTCGTCGTCATCAATCAGCAGGATTTTGGTCATGTACAGATTCCAACGTTAACGCTTTTCAAGATTCGATTACCACAATAAAATATACCCCGATCCAAACCCACTTTACAGTGATTTGAATCGGGGCAACTTTATTTCAACGCGAATCAACGATGAGCTGGGTGTCCACCCTGATTCTGGCCATGGTGTTCGCCGTGATGGTTCTTGCGGTTTTCAATTCTGCTTTTAATGATCTCTTTTTGCTCTGCGGTTAGGCTGTCTGAAAAGACCGCTAAAGCAGCAATGACTTCAGGTGCTTTTTGCTCCGCCATTTGTAAGCGCTCACGCACTAGGTTCATGACTTGCTCTTGATCTAAGGTCGGTTGAGACAACTGCATCATCACTTGTTTTCGGGTCTCACGTTTGGCTTCCCGGCCTTCACTGCGCAAAGACAGTACTTTCTGCTGAAGCACCTCAAGGTTTTGTTGCTGCACTTCGGTCAGGTCCAATTCTTTGGTTGCATGCTTCAGCATTCGTTCTGCAATCATGCCCGCCATTTGACCTTGGTGCCCCCAACGGTGCTCGAACCCACCGGCGGCCAATACACCAACGGTTCCTAATGTAATGGCGATCAACGAGCCAACGATCAATTTTTTGGTCTTCTTCATGGGCTATCTCCTTTGTATTGAACAAATGGTATTTATATCAGGACTTGCTGGAGCTAATAGTAGCTAAGGAACGGCTCATGACCTTTTCACAGCGGTTACAAGATGTAACAAGTTGTAACTAAAAATTTTACCCTGCAATATGCTGCGCAAAACCACCGCTGACTTAGCTTATTCTTTGAACCATTCGACTAATTTTTCCATAAGTTCGGTTCGTACGGTGCTTTTGCGCCACACCAGCCCTATCGTACGTTTTGGCGCTGGGTCGTTAAATGGAATATAAGCTATGGATGACTCATCGCGCCTAATGGCTATCCGCGGCATTAAGGTCATTCCGGTACCAGCAATCACCATTTGCCGAAGCGTTTCTAAGCTTGCCGCGCGCACGCCCAATTGCTCTTGCGCGCCACTTTGCTGGCAAAACTGTAGGGCTTGGTCTCGCATACAATGCCCTTCATCCAATAACAGTAATGGCTGCTCATTCAAGGCTGAGGCGCTAATGGTTTTGTTTTTTGCAAGGTGGTGGTCGCTGGCAACCGCAAGCTCAAAATTCTCTTCAAATAAAGTTTTGGTGACCAAAAAATCTTCTTTTACAGGCAAAGCCAAAAAAGCAGCATCCAGCTCGCCGCGCTCTAACATGCCAATTAAAACATTGGTTTTTTCTTCGACCAGAATCAGTTTGATGTTTGGCAATTGGTTTTTTATGATCGAAACAGTCGACGGGAACAGATAACTCGACAACGACGGAAACGCGCCAATACGCAGGTTTCCAGCCATTGGGTCGTGGGCGTTTTCGGCCATTATTTTCATCCGCTCGACTTCGGCTAAAATTAAGCGTGCCGATGCGACAAGCTCTTCGCCAATCTCAGTCAGCATCACTTTTTTGTTAGTGCGTTCAAACACTTGTACGCCTAAGCTTTGTTCCACCTTTTTAATTTGGGTACTTAGGGTTGGCTGACTAACAAAGCACGCTGCCGCCGCTTGCACAAAGCTACGATGCTGCGCCACTGCCACCAAATATTTAAGATCTTTAAGGTTCATTGCCACTCCATTTTAGCTGGTTCTACATGTATGACGTACATGCAGAGCCCGAGTTAACCACACCGAACCCAATAATAGTTTTTATCTATCGTTTCTATAAAAACAATTCATTTTAACATTTATGGTTTATAACGAATACTGTCGCTTAGTTTGCAGGATCTCATTTTCACAACGGAATTTAATATGAAAAATACAGTCCCAGAAATCACTTTTAAAACACGCGTACGCGACGAAAGCGTTGGCGGAGACAACCCTTTTCGCTGGCAGCCAGTCGCCTCAAGCGAGCTATTCAAAGGCAAGAGCATTGTTGTACTTGCCCTACCCGGTGCCTTTACGCCAACCTGTTCGAGCACGCATTTACCAGGCTACGAATCCAACTATGAAGCGTTTAAAGCGCAGGGCGTTGACGAGATTTACTGTATCAGCGTGAACGATGCCTTCAGTATGTTTCAATGGGCGAAGCAGCTTGAGATAAGCAACGTGAAAATGTTGCCAGACGGCAATGGCGATTTTACCCGCCAAATGGGCATGTTAGTTAAGAAAGAGAACGTTGGGTTTGGCGATCGTTCTTGGCGCTATTCCATGCATGTTGTAGATGGAGAAATCAAACAGTTGTTTGCAGAGCAAGGCTTGATGGATAACTGCCCGGAAGACCCTTTTGAGGTGAGTGATGCAGACACCATGCTCAATTATTTGAAGCAAGGTTGATCAATACTTTGGGGCATATGTTGAACTAGCTTCACGCTGAATAACGCCGATGCAGGTATCCGCACAATTTGCATGCCTATATCGGCGTTAGCCTATTAAAGTTCTTGCTTCACCTAGCTAGCTCTTGGGCAATAGGCTTGTGAGCCGCTCAGCGCTATCGAGATAGCCTGTCACTAATTCCATCACCAAATCACGGGCACTGATGGTTTCGTTCATGGTGCCAACAATCTGACCTACTGGGCTAAAGGTTATATCCTGAGATTTACTCGGATATTGTCGCATACGCGTGGTGGCCTCGCTGGTTAGCATGCCCTGCATTGGCGCGCCCAATGGATCGGGGTTATCTGCAGAATCCCAAGCATCAGTCCATTTATTGCGTAACATTCGCACGGGTTTTCCGGTAAAACTTTTGGAACGTACGGTATCGCTAGAGCCGGCTTCAAACATCCGTTCCTTTTGTGGATTAGAAGTAGCGGCTTCTGCAACCGTAAGCCAGATCGAACCACACCAAACGCCCTCTGCACCGAGAGCCAAAGCTGCGGCCATTTGCTGCCCACTACCAATACCGCCTGCGGCAATCACTGGGGTATCTCCAGCAAGCTTGACCACTTCAGGCCAAAGCACAACACTGCTTACATCGCCAGAGTGGCCGCCACCTTCGCCACCCATAGCGATGATAAAATCTAACCCTGCATCAATGTGGTATTGAGCATGTTTGGTTTTACCGCACAGTGCGCCAATCATACGCCCGGAATCCTGCACTTGTTTAATGACATGCGCTGGAGGTGTACCCAGAGCATTGGCTATCAATTTGCAGTTGTCATGCTGCAGCGCCACATCTACCAGCGGAGCCGAGGTGGCTTCAGTCATGCTCATTCTGTCTTCGAATGGTTTATCAGCGGGTAACTTCGGCACGCCGTTTTCATCGCACAGCCCGGCTACAAAATCGCGATGCCCTTGCGGGATGGCAGCTTTTACCATAGCCAACGCTTTGCCTTGATCCTGTTCATTCTGGCCCACATACTTGTTGGGAATAATGACATCAACGCCGTAGGGCTTGCCGCCTACGCGTTCGTCAATCCAGCTGAGTTCAACTTCTAGCTGCTCGGCGTTAAAGCCGGTGGCTCCGAGCACGCCGATTCCACCGGCATTCGTCACCGCTGCTACTACATCGCGGCAATGGGTAAAGGCAAATATTGGATATTCAATACCTAATTTCTTAGCCAAATCTGTATGCATAATGTTCATCCTCCCTGGGAATTTTTATTTTTATCCTCTAGACATCAGACTGCATAGATTGAGGGATGTCAATGCCGCAATCGAATGCATAGGTACCCAGTAAGCTTGTGAAGGTATTGCACAAGCAGCGGAATGAATGCAAATTATCAACCGTCCACACCCATAACAATAAGCTAAAATTTTAGCCCATTAGTTGGCTCGGGGGCATTCAAAACCAGAAACAATTTAATGCGAAATTAAACGTTTTGTGCAGGCGCAACCCAAAAAACACTAAGAGGAGTGTGAAGTAATAAAAGGGTCGCTGTAGATGTTTTTCATGCTAGCGCCGGCAAGGAATATAGCCTTTTTGAGCGAGCTCACCATATTAGGGCCGCCGCACAAATACACTTTCCATTGTGCGGGCACTGCAGCAACCGACATCATAATAGTTTGAATCGATTCACCGGTTACGGGCAGGCTCACGCGTTCTGCTTTTCGCACGCAGGCGTAGTAATAAAAATTTGAATACAGCTGTGCCATTTTTACCAGTGTTTGGTGCATGTATAAATCATCTACGGTAGATGCACCGTGGATCAAATGTATGGCACCGCTGTGGTCATGTTGAAGCGCATCACGCGCAACCCCAATAAGAGGTGCAAGCCCTGTACCGGTTCCTGCTAATAGAATATTTTGTTCTGGATTTCCGTGTGTATAAAAGCAATTACCAGTAGCTTGCTGAATTTGAATGCTTTCGCCCACGGCTACATTGTCGTACAACCAGCGGCTCACAACGCCATTTTTTACTCGCCGAATATGCAGCTCTACGTAGTGGTCAAAATCCGCCACACTGGCTATAGAGTAACTTCGGCCTATGGTTTCGGTTTTCCAAATAGTCAGGTATTGGCCTGGATGGTACGTAAATGGCTCGGCTGGCTTCACCCTGAGCCGCATTACGTCGGTACCCAATGCATCATGCGCTACAACTTTTGCGCTGGTACGCATTTTTGCGGCGTTACAGGCAGTAATATTAAGAGGCTTTTGCGGCGTGCAATTACAAGCCAAAAAATAACCTTGAGCCTTTAAGGTGTCTTTCAAACCGGCTTGTGCTTTGGCCGGAATCTCGCCTTCTTTCACTTGCATCATGCATGTTTGGCATGCACCGGCCTGGCAACTATTTGGAATATCAAACCCTTGATCAAGCAGGGCAGACAATACTGTCTGCCCATCGGAAAGCTCGATCTTTTGATCATCAAATACGATGAACGTCATGGCAGTTAGCGATTCAAAACATCGTCACGCACACTGTTCGCGATACCTGCTACTTCTTGGATATCCGCCGCTGCAGCACCCAATTCTTGCAGGGTTCCGCCCAGTAATTCGATGACTGCATCTACGTGACTATCATCCATTTTCCCACCTTTCAGGTCTTTATGCCCTTCGCGCATATCCTTGCCGCTGTAGTTATTCGGGCCGCCAAACACCATCGTTAAAAAGGCTTTTTGTTTTGCAGACTGTGTGTCCATGTCTACATCATCAAAATAATTACTGATACGTTCATCAGAGAGTACTTTTCTGTAAAAAATATCGACCGCTGCGTCTACTGCTGCTTCACCACCTAGTCGTTCGTATAAACTGCTCATATGCCAAATCCTATCGAAGATATATTTAGATTGAATAATTAAACGCGATACCAACAAGATGTATTTTGAAGACAGCTTTCAATTCAAACCGTGTCAGCGTTTTTTTGCCAAACATCTAAATACGCAAAATGCACCACGACAAAGAGTTCTACATCCTGTTCAAAAATATAGCTCTCCTGCTGGAAAGCACCCTATATTTTTTGAACAATTTGATTGATAAATACCCTACTTCAACATTCTTGAGATTTACCCTGCTTTTCCACTATAAGCATAGGCCTCAACAGTATATAAAACGACAATGATGAAGGATCTGAATGCAACGAAGTACCACCAGAAATGGCCTTTGATATGAATCAGCGCGGGAGAACAGTAAACCTGCACAAACAGAGGCTGTAAAAACGAAAAACCCCCGTTACACAGGTTTTAAAGTCTGTGTAACGAGGGTAGGTATTTGGGAGAGTCGCTTAAGAACGGTTTAGGTATGTAATCCCTTCGTCCAATCCACGCAACGTAAGTGGGAACATCTTATCTTCAAGTAGATGCTGCACCATAGAAATACTGCTGGAGTATTCCCACGTGTCCTGCGTTTGTGGGTTCAGCCATATGATTTTGTCATACACTTCGGTGAAGCGTTCCATCCACGTGGCACCGGCCTCTTCGTTATCATGCTCGATACTGCCGCCAACGTTGGCCACTTCATAGGGTGCCATACTGGCATCACCGACAAAAATGATCTTATAGTCAGAGCTGTATTTGTGCAGAATATCCCACGTTGGGGTGCGTTCGTCATTTCGGCGTGAGTTATCACTCCACACTGATTCGTAGATAAAGTTATGAAAGTAAAAGTACTTGAGGTGCTTAAACTGGGAACGAGTCGCTGAGAACAGTTCTTCACAGACTTTAACGTGAGGATCCATCGACCCGCCGACATCAAAAAATATCAATACTTTGATCGAGTTATGACGCTCAGCCACCATTTTGATATCCAGCATACCGGCATTACGCGCGGTAGAGCGAATGGTATCGTCGATATCGAGTTCTTCTTCAGCACCGGTACGAGCGAACTTACGCAATTTGCGCAGCGCCATCTTAATTTCACGGGTACCAATCTCGACATTATCGTCAAGGTCTTTGAAATCACGTTGTTCCCATACTTTTACCGCACGGAAGTTTTCGTTGCCGTCACCGCCAACCCGAACGCCTTCTGGATTAAACCCACCGTTACCAAAGGGTGAAGTCCCGCCAGTACCGATCCATTTATTGCCACCTTCGTGACGTTCATCCTGCTCTTCAAGTCGTTTTTTGAATTCTTCAATCAGTTTTTCAAGCCCCCCCATCGATTCGATAGCGGCCTTTTCTTCTTCTGATAACGATTCACTGAAGGCTTTACGAATCCAGTCGTCCGGAATCAGTGCTTCCATGATACCTTCGAGGCTATCAAGGCCTCTGAAGAAGACACCAAAAGCAATGTCGAACTTATCGTAATGCGATTCGTCCTTCACCATGATTGCGCGGCTTAGAAAATAGAACTGATCAACATCAGCGAACACTAGCCCCTTCTTCATTGCCACGATCAAGTCTAGTAATTCACGCAGACTAACCGGTACTTTGGCTCTCTTCAGGGTTAGAAAAAAGTCGATTAACACTTTTTAGCTCCGGCTTTCTCGTCGATGCATAAAGGCTAGCTTTTCAAGCAAGTGAACATCCTGTTCATTTTTGATCAATGCGCCATAAAGCGGTGGAATCGCTTTAGTTGGATCGCGGTCTTTCAAAATAGCGTCGGGGATATCGTCAGACATTAACAGCTTCAACCAATCGATAAGCTCTGAAGTCGATGGCTTCTTTTTCATGCCCGGAACGGTACGAAGATCGAAGAAAATCTCCATCGCATCTTTAACCAGATCTTGCTGAACATCTGGGTGATGTACGTCCACAATCGCGCGCATTGTAGTGCGGTCAGGAAAGTTAATGTAGTGGAAGAAGCAACGACGCAAGAAAGCATCAGGCAACTCTTTTTCATTGTTACTGGTAATGATGATGATGGGGCGGTGCTTTGCTTTTACGAAGGTTTGTGTCTCGTAAACATAAAACTCCATTTTATCGAGCTCATGTAGCAAATCGTTTGGAAATTCGATATCCGCCTTGTCGATTTCATCAATCAGCAATACAACCTGCTCGTCGGCATCAAATGCTTCCCAAAGTTTACCTTTAACAATGTAGTTAGCGATGTCATTCACTTTGTCGCCGCCAAGCTGAGAATCACGCAAACGTGAAACGGCGTCATATTCGTAAAGCCCTTGCTGCGCTTTGGTGGTGGACTTAATGTGCCAACGGATCAATTTCATATCCAAAGCAGTAGCGACTTCTTCTGCCAACATGGTTTTACCGGTGCCCGGCTCGCCTTTAATTAACAATGGCCGCTCAAGTGCAACCGCTGCGTTTACCGCAAGCTGTAGGTCGTCGGTTGCTATATAGCTATCTGTACCTTCAAATTTCATCGATTCCGCCACTTATACTTATTGAATAGGGTTCATTATTTCGGCCGCTCCAGCAGACCAAGCCGGTTAATGTAATATCAATTTGTGGCCATAGCAAGTATGTCGGCGGTATCGCTTTAACGGGCCCAATAGAACCGGTTAATTTCAATAGTTGGGTAAACACGGTATCGTATACATCTATTAGATAAGCGCCGTCGACTGCTATAGCTATCATGCATACCACTCAATTTGAAACCAACGGAAATAGACCATGAGCAATATTTTTGACGACAACACGTTATCCATCGGTAATACGCCGCTGGTTAAGTTAAAGCATATGACCGATGCCAACATTTACGTCAAAATTGAAGCTCGTAATCCTGCCAATTCAGTGAAATGCCGTATCGGTGCGAACATGGTGTGGGATGCTGAAAAATCAGGCCTCTTAAAACCCGGCATGACATTGGTCGAACCCACCAGTGGCAACACCGGTATCGCCCTAGCCTACGTGGCTGCCGCGCGCGGATACTCGCTCACGCTTACCATGCCATCTAGTTTCAGCTTGGAAAGACGTCAATTGATGAAAGCGTTAGGAGCCGATCTTGAGCTTACCGACCCGGCAAAGGGCATAAATGGTGCCATTGCTAAGGCCGCTGAAATTGTAGCCGCCGACCCTGAAACCCACTTGATGCTGCAACAATTTACCAACCCAGCCAATCCAGAAATCCACGAAAAAACTACCGGCCCTGAAATTTGGAATGATACCGATGGCAGCGTTGATATTTTCGTCTCCGGCGTAGGTACCGGCGGCACGCTAACCGGTGTGTCTCGCTACATTAAAAAAACCATGGGCAAAGCAATCACAACCGTTGCGGTTGAACCCGAAGATTCAAAGGTAATAAGCAATACTCTTGCTGGGCTTGAACCAGAACATAAGCCTCACAAAATTCAGGGCATCGGTGCTGGCTTCATTCCTGGAAACTTGGATTTGTCACTGGTTGATCAAGTTGAACTGGTATCAAACGAAGAAGCCATTGAAACGGCCAGGCGGCTTATGAAGGAAGAAGGTATTCTTGCGGGGATTTCTGGCGGTGCTGCCGTTTCTGCTGCTATAAAAGTTGCCCAACAAAAGCAGCACAAGGGTAAAAATATTGTAGTGATTCTACCGGATTCGGCAGAGCGTTACTTATCTAGCGCACTTTTTGCAGATATGTTTTCAGCGAAAGAACTAGAGCAATAAGACCTTAATTGATCGAAGTGGTTACTCTAGCTTTGGAGCAACCACTTCGGCAATACCTAAAATATTTTCCGGTCGAAGCTTATTTCGGGTCGTCGGATAAATCCTCGTCAAAACCAACCACTTCAAAACCATCTTCATCGCCGGATTCGCCACCCTCTTTTTCTGCAGCGCTGAACTCTTCCATGAGTGCATCAATATCATCTGGCGAAGCTGCCTCGGCTTCAGCCGGTTCTGCCGGTGCATCTTTGGCTGCCGTTTCTGATTCTGCATTATCTGTCGTATTTTCTACCTTATTCTCCGCCGAGTCTTCAGCAGGGCTTACCGAGCTAATGTCTTTTTTAGCATTTTCGCTCTCTACAGTAAACTCTGCCATTAGCGCGTCAATATCATCTAGTGCGTCTGCAGCTTCGGGCTCGGGCTCAGTGGGTGCCTCAGCTGCTGGTGCCTGCTCCGGTGCTACATCGGCGCTTTCAGGTTTTTCTGCAGGTGTCGGAGTTAGTTCAGGTGTCGGAGTTAGTTCAGGTGCAGGAGTTAGTTCAGGTGCAGGAGTCGGTTATACTGGAGAAGGCTCTGCTGCAACTACTTCAGCCACTGGTTCTGCTGCGGGTTTGGTTATAGGTTCTGCAACTGGCGCTGCTGGCTCGGCAACCGGTTCAGGTGATTCAGCTGCTGGTGGTTCGACAGCGGGTTTTTCTATTGGGGCTTTTTCTACCGGCGCTGCTTGCACTGGCGCTTCAGCCGCTACGAGTTCATCATCAACCGCTTTTAGAAGGTCCTGCAGGTCATCCGTGCCTTCCGAAGCAGCGCTATCCGCGCTGTCTTCATCGAATAATTGATCAAGAATCCCTTCGTCTTCTTCATCATCTGTCGCGACCGCTGCTGGCTCTTCGGCGCTCGACTCTGCTTTTGCTGCGGGCTCTTTCGTTTCATCTGACGGTGCTTGAGCTTCAGAATCTGGCTGGGTCAGTTTACGGTAAGCGAAATAACCACCACCAATCACCAACAAATTAAATAACGCAATCAGCCCACCAACAAACCAGCCACTTGTGTACCAAGATTCTTCAACTTCAGCGGCTGCTTCGTCGTCAACTTCCGGCACCGTTTCTGGCTCTGTTTCTAGCTGATCTATCAATGGTTCTTCTTCAATCGTATCGATCAGCGGCTCTTCGTAATCCAGTGGCTCATCCACTATCGCTTCGATAGGCTCAACGGGCTCTGGGGTTGGGTCTACCCAGTCGTCCTGGTGGGTGATGACCAGTGCATCTGGTTTATAAACAAATTCTTTTCCGCTGGTTTGTTTCCCGGTAAATGAAAACTGTATTTTGTACTCGCCAACCGCGGTTAAATCTTCTTCGCGAAACTGCATTTTCCACTGGGTATCAGACGTAGTGTCTACGGTGCCGATAAAAGTTCGTCCATCGGGACTTGCTATCATTGAAATCACCGCAGTGCCTTCAGTCGTCATCGTTGGATCTACAACATCCAATACAACGTCATACCCCGGATTATCCGCAGTGCCAACACTCACAACTTTGCTGATGACAGGGTGTTCCATCAATTCGCCTATAACGACTTCAGGCTCGATGTCTATCGGTTCCGGATCGGGCGCGAGTTGTTCAAACACATCACCGTCTAATTCAGGATCATCAGGCAATGGCGGGGCAATTTTGAAAAGGCGCTGGAACTTTCGGCTGAAGGTTTTGCCATCGGCCTCGATCAATATCGCATAGGATGCATACTTGCTGAGCGAGCGCAGTTTAACTTTGTATTTCCCTTTTACCATTGGGAAATCAGTCACTCTGGCTAAACCTAACTTGGAGCCATTTCTGTCGATTTGAATACTGATATCGATAAGATCAAGAAATGCTTTATCGTCTAATAAACGGTTTTTCTCTAAGAAAAACACACTCATTGTCAGCGGCTCGCCTGCTGCAATGACCGCCGGTAACCCTTCCACCCGTAGCTTAAGATCTGAAATAACAGATACTCGGTTATCTGGGTGCTGACTTGCATCAATGATCCAATCACCGTCTATCGGGTTGGTAATGGTGATGAGGTCAAATTTCTCATCTTCGAACCATTTCATTTTTTTCGATAATTTATTACTTTGCCAAACTCGACCCTTTGGGTCAGTCAATTTGGTTGGTTGCCCTGAGTTCTTGCGAAATAGTAAAACCGTGGCTTCTTTAACGCTGGAATCAATCTGAAAAACATTTCCTGTGATCGGTAGTTGGTCTTGCGGGGCCGCTTGGTCAAACACCTGCAAAAACATATTCATCAGTTGATCTGCATCATCGGCGACCGTAGAGATCCCTCCGGTTGCCGCAGAAATTCGCTTTAATAGTAAATGATCAGCTTGTTTAGATAAGGCTACCGTGTGAATTTTTATCCCAGCTTTGGCATATTTTTTGGCCAGATTTTGGATAATACTGTTGCGAGAATTCTTGTTTAGTTTGGCATTTTTCGATATATCTACCTGGCCATCGGTCAATAAAATTACGTGGGTATTTTTATGTTTTTTATTATGGTCAAGATCAAACCCAGCTTTCTTTAGTGCTAATTCAATATGGGTAAATTGACCCGCAGAATTTATCTTTTTAACGCTTTGGCGTGCTTGAGTTTTCCACTTTTGAGTGACCGGTTTGTGCGGAACCAACATATTAACGTAGCGGCCAAATGTCCAAACACCCGCGCGTGACCCGTCGGGAAGCAACCCCAGCAGCATTTTTACCGCAGGAATTCGTAGATTATTCGGGTCATTGTTTTTCATGCTGCCAGAAATATCTACCACAATTCTGACATCAGGCTTGGTAGCGTCTTCGGCAAAACTTAGCGGGGAAAATGCGCTCAGTATCATCAGTGTACAGATGAACTTGAGCTTCATAAGGTGATTACTGATGAGGGATAACAAACCCCCATTCAATGATGTTCGGTGAACGGGTTTATAGTACTTCATGCGTGTCCTAGACCTATGGTCAAATAATAGCTACACAAGCTTAATCAAATCGGATTATCCCGTTAGATTGGGTTAACCGCTTCCTTATCCTGCATATCGCCATGTAGCACCTGAAACAACCGTGCTTCGGCTTGAGACATTTCTAGGCTATTCACGAGGTCATTTAAATCTGCGCCCATATCTAACATCGCAGCTGCCTGACGATAAGGAGTTTTGCCGCTATTATCGGGCTGAAGCCCGGTAGTGTTGCTCGACTCTAGTGTACCTAAGCGTCGTTCAATTTTTTGTATGTGCTGGCCCAGCCCTACAAGGCTTTGGCACATAACGGCTATTTCATCGAGCTTTTGTTCTGAATTCCCGTCGCTCTTTAATTCCAACAAACGAGCGTAACTTTTCAGCTCTTTTTTTAGGGATGCTTGGCGAATACTCAGTATTACAACCACTAGACCAGCTATCAAAAGTGCCCATTGCACGGCGTTAACGCTTACAAGTAGGTTATAAATATTCATGTTCAGTGCCTTCTCTATTTTTTAGTTTCTTACTAGCAAAATCGTAATGTGAGCAAGTCGTGCTGGTTTGTGTTGAACCTGTAAACGAAAAAATAGAGTCGGTGGTCTTAGCTTTATCGCTTAATAGCGCGATGTAAAATATGAGCTAGCTGATGCCTTATTTATTCTCTACGAATAAATAAGGGCTTTATCCCGCGCCCATATCCACCCAATCTTCATCCGTTAACATGTTGTTAAGGTCAATCAAAATAAGCAGTACGTCATTCTTGTTGCAAACGCCCTGAATAAACTTGGAGGTCTCATCGTTACCAACATTCGGCGCGTTATCGATTTCAGATTGATTCAGATAAACCACTTCGGCTACTGCATCTACCATAATGCCAACAACATGTTGGTCGGCTTCGATAATTACGATTCTGGTGTTTTCTGAAATCTCTACCGCGTTCAAACCAAAACGATGACGCGTATCAATTACCGTAACAACGTTGCCACGTAAGTTGATAATGCCCAAAACATATTCAGGCGCACCGGGTACTGGAGCGATTTCAGTGTGGCGCAGCACTTCTTGTACCTGCATCACGTTAATACCGTAGGTTTCTCCATCCAGCTTGAAGGTCACCCATTGCAACACCGGATCGTTGTCACCCTTCGACATTTTTACTGTGGATGTAGCCATTGGTTTAACCTCTACTATTCAAAAGTATTGAAATTCAATTTTATCGGAAACGTCAAAAATACGTTTAATCAGTAGTAAATATAGTCCAATGCAGCATCTATGCCAGCGCAAATGAAAGACATCACAGAAAAACGTATATTGCAGGGGAAGTCCGGTGTGTAGCTAGCGCCAACAATCGTTGTAATTACGCCTTGTGTAATGAATGCTCAAGCGCTTTAGATAGCCTGAGTGGATCGATCAGCGTATATACCGGGTCTATCAAGACACCAAAGCGCCAGCTGAAGCGGCCCGTGGTGGTTGGGCAGCGCATTTCAGATTTAGCGATTTTTTTGGTGGTAACCACCGAATCCACTAATAAACCCCATGTACTGTTGTTTAACACAAGTACATTACCGCAGGTGCTGATATCACTGGCTTCGTGCATGAGATAACTTTCGATGTCGACTAACCGTATGTTGGTGTTCTTCACACGGGTTAAACCCGGCAGCCAATCTAAGTTTGACGCGAAGGGTGTCACTTTTTTGTCGAAGGCCTGGACGCTATCTAAACCAATCAAAGGGAAAGCCAATTTTAGCCGGCCTGCGGTCACTAACAACCATTCCAGCTCAAGTATTTCCCATGGTGCTAACGCCGGTTGATCCGGTGTTGGATCATTTTGAGTGTTAACGTCTGGGGTAGCGGGGCTTTGAATCACCCTACTTTGGGATACCCCATGTTTGTCCGTTACCTTACTTTGGTCCAGTGCCTTACTTTGGCCCGTTGTCTTAAGGCCCACCGGTAACTCAACACTAGGTTTGGGTACTGGAGAGGTTTCAATCGGTTGAGTTACAACCTTGGGGAGCGCTATTTTTGATTCAAGCTTTGGCTGTAATTCTAACTCTGGTTTTAGTTTTAGTTCGGGTTCGGATTCGCTGAATGCTGATTCCAGCATCGTTTGAAGGTAGTCAGATACGATATCCGATACAGTTTCGTATTCGTTATCGGTACCGTCGACGTTAACTGCTTCTTCCGGGGCCGAATATTTCATCAGACATTTGAGCGGGGGCGATCAGAGCGCAGAGGTTGGGTCGGTGTTGGACCCTCGGCGCTATCGCTGGATGTCATGGTTTCCAACAGGTATTTCATCAACGAAGTATACGCTCTGACACCACGGGCATCTGGAGCATACTTTGACGGCGTTTTGCCGCTATCGCTGGCGTCGCGAAAACGAGTATCAATGGGAATAAAAGATGGCCAAATTGCTTCTCGATAGGTGTTTCTGAGCACTCTTAAGCCTTTCACAGAAGCCTGCGTCCGACGATCAAACATCGTTGGGACGATCACGGTTCCCAAGTAGCTTTTTCTAGATTTTGCAACCATCGACAGGGTTCGCATCATTCTCTCCAGGCCTTTTATTGCTAAGTACTCGGTCTGAACAGGTACGATGAGCTGTTGGCAGCATGCGATCGCGTTGATCATCAAAATACCAAGAGCTGGGGAGGTATCTATCAAAACAAAATCAAACTGATCCTCTATCGAGGTGAGCGCGTGGGATAATACCAGCCCCATTCCCTCCTTACCAACCATGCTACGCTCTAGCGTCACTAATACGGTTGAAGATGGAACAAGCGACAACTCACCCGACTCGACGGGGAAAATCATATCCTGGATTTTGACTTGTTTTTTTACGGGGAAGAGGTTGTAAGCGCTGATTTCCATCGATTCTGGGTCCATACCAAAATAGCTGGTCAATGACCCCTGCGGATCAATATCAATCATCAACACGCGATACCCTTGCCCTGCAAGCAAACCGGCCAAAGAAACCACAGAGGTGGTTTTCCCAACACCGCCTTTTTGATTGGTAACAGTCCACGTTTTCATACTTCGATGTTCACCTACATTTACATGCTATTCGGGATCAAAAGTAAATATCATTCCACCGCCATCAAGGGGTACGGCTCGTAATATACGCTCGCCAGATTGTTCTTCACTGGAGTCTTGGCTTTCAGCTTTTGCACCTTTCGGTGGGTCAAAAGCCGTCTCTGTTTCGTCAAAGTCAGACTCACCGCTGGGCAATATAAACAAGCCATTCGCTACACGACTGACTGGCCGCACAGGCGTCAGGTTGGTACCAACCTTGTCGTCAATAATTTGCATGATATCGACATCGGGTAACGTATCGAAATTTTCGTCCAGCAACGATATATTCTCAACGTCGGTAATATTTTGTCTTTCAAGATCAAACTCCGAGCGCTCCATCGCATCCTTCATAACCACGATCACTACTCGACGATTCTTCTTGCGTCCGGTTTCTGTTTCATTGTCCGCAATCGGCCGAAACTCGCCATAGCCAACCACTGACATGCGCTCAGGCTCTATGCCTTCTTTGGCAAACAAACTTACAACCGCTGCCGAGCGGGCAGAAGAAAGCTCCCAGTTTGAGGGGAAATGATAGCTTTGAATCGGAACGTCATCGGTATGGCCTTCTACCAAAATTTCGTTACTGTAGCCATCTAAAACCAATGCTAAACGAGCCAGAATATGCTCTGCCTCGTATTGCAGGATCGCCCCGCCGGGCTCAAACAAGATATTAGATTTTAACTCAATTTCAAGACGATTATTGTTCCCATTTATCGTCAATACTTCATGATTGACCAGTTCGGCGAAACCTTTTTCGATAAGCCCCTTCATATCATCCAATTCTTGGGGCATTTCGTCGGTATCAGGGTTCCCTTCTGGCTGCTGGCCATTGTCAGGAAGCGTGATGCCAAGGCTAAAACTCTTAGGCCGCAAAATAGGCTCGCCGTGTTGAATGGGGTCAAGCGATAGCGCGGGGGTTTTAAGCCGTGCTAACGGATCATCGTTAAATGCTGAATCAAGTGTTTTGGCAAGCACTCGATACTTACCTTCGTTGACTTGAGAAATAGAATACATCACCACGAAAAAGGCGAATAAAAGAGTAATAAAATCTGCATAGGAAACCAACCAACGCTCGTGGTTTTCATGCTCTTCTTCACCTCGTTTACGCCTCGGCATACTTATATATACAAATTAGTTTCAATAAATTTTGCGACAATTACTGTATCGCAAAGCCAGAAAGTTTTAATTCAATCGATTTAGGGTTTTCCCCTTCCGCGATCGAAACTATGCCTTCAATGACCATTTCTTGAAACTGAACATTACCTCTAATCACACTTCTCAATTTACTCGAAATCGGTAAAAACAGCAGGTTGGCCAGCGCTACACCGTAAATGGTCGCAATAAATGCAACGGCAATACCAGGGCCTAATTGTGCAGGGTCGGCAAGATTTCCCATCACGTGAATCAAGCCAAGTACCGCACCAATAATTCCAATCGTAGGCGAGTAACCGCCCATTGCTTCATAGAATTTTGACGCATGAATATCTCGTTGCTCGGAAACGAATAACTCGACGTCTAATATGTTTCGAATGACCTCAGGTTCGCTGCCATCAACCAATAGCTCGAGCCCCTTTTTCATAAAAAGATTAGGCTCATCTTCTGCGACTAACTCCAAACCTAGCAGGCCTTCTTTTCGTGCCACTTTGCTCCAAGACACCACATTATCTATACCCATAACAAGTTGCGTGGCTGGCGGGAAAAATACCCACCGCGTAATAACCAGCGCGCGGGACATGCTTGCCCACGGAGTTTGTAACATTGCAGCACCCAATGTGCCGCCAAATACAATCATAAATGCCGGCAAATTCAACAACGCGTTAAGATGCCCGCCTTCAAGAATATTGCCACCTAAGATCGCGCCGAATCCAACGATGACACCAATAAAACTAAGCTTATCCATTTAGATTGCTCAACCTCGTTGCCATCTCGTCAAGACTCAATACTTGGTTGGCGAGGTTGTGTTTTACAACGACGCCCGGCATTCCCCAAATAACGCTACTTTCCTCATCTTGAGCCCAAACGGTGGCGTTATCACTACGCAATTTTTTAGCTCCCTTACTTCCATCCGAACCCATTCCAGTCAAGACGATTGCAAGTACATTTTTACCGTATGATTCAGATGCCGTTGTGAATAGTTGGTCGACTGAGGGCGCAAAGCCATATTCGGTTGTTTGATACTCTAATCTCACAAAGCCCATATTATCCTTACAAATTTTTATTAATCTTCCGCCTGGCGCGATAAGGGCTTGCCCTGGCATCAATGGGTCACGATCCGCCGCTTCTTTAACGCCAATTTTACAGCTCTTTGCTAATCTATTTGCGTAGGCCAACGTAAAATTAGCTGGCATATGAACTGCTACAACAATAGGTAATGGGAAATCCTGAGGTAATTTGGCCAATAAATTTTGCACTGCAACAGGTCCACCCGTTGAAGCACCAATCACAACTACTTCCGCTGAAAAATTATTCTCTGATACCGATCGTACGCTTCTACGTTTTATTGCCGGTGTAGGTGTAGGTATAGCTGTAGCAACTGGACGAATTTTTTGACTTTGAACCAGCTGCAATATTTGCTCGCAAAGTACTTTTTTGTCTGCAAAGGGGTTGCCGCCATCGTTGCTAAGCTTTGCAATAAAATCCAGCGCACCAGCCTCCAATGCTTCTAGAGTTACCGAAGCGCCTTTATAGGTCAGTGCAGAAATCATTAAAATGGGCGTTGGATAACTTTCCATTATCCGTCGAACAGCCGTCACGCCATCCATGACGGGCATTTCGTAATCCATTGTAATTAAATCGGGGCGGTAGGTTTTAACTTTGGTTAAGGCATCTTCACCGTTCACCGCGGTTGCAACTACGCTAATTTGAGGATGGTCTTCAAACAAGTCACAAAGTCTTTTGCGAAAAAAATATGAATCATCAACAATGAGGACTTTTATCTTCATTCATTCGTAACCTGTTATCCGGCCTTCTAAACCCATATAAATATGGGTTGTATTGCGGAATCTTTATCACTTAGTCGTAGTAAGGTGTGCATACCTCCGTCAGACAAAACTGTATTGATGCGCGTGAACTTTTTAACTTCGTGCTTACATCTAGGTTTAGCGATCACATCCCAAAAAAGTCATTCTGAATCATGTTTAAAACATGCTCATCACGCCGCGTATTTCTTCAACATACTTGGTACATCTAAGATCAGCGCGATTCTTCCATCACCTGTGATGGTAGCTCCGGCCATTCCGGCAGTGCCTTGTAGCATGCTTCCTAGAGGTTTAATCACCACCTCTTCTTGACCTAACAACTGGTCCACTACAAAACCGACACGCTGAGTACCTACCGTGACAATCACAACGTGGCGATCACTGTTTTCAACGCCTTCATTAGCCTTGTCAGGCAACAACCAACTTTTTAAATAAAACAGTGGCAGTGCTTTATCACGAACAGTAACGACTTCTTGGCCATCCACAATATTTGTTTTCGACAGATCAAGATTGAAGATTTCATTAACGCTGACTAACGGCAAAGCAAAGGCTTGCTTATCCAGCATGATCATCAATGTAGGCATGATCGCGAGCGTTAACGGTACTTTAATCTCAATGCGAGTACCTTTACCGACCTCAGAATGAATTTGAATCGCGCCATTTAGCTGAGCAATTTTTGTCTTAACGACATCCATGCCAACACCACGACCAGACACATCAGAGATCTCTTCTTTACTAGAGAAACCCGGCGCAAATATCAGATTAAAACACTCTTCTTCGGTTAACCGGTCTGCTGCATCGGAGTCCATCAAGCCTTTTTTGACAGCCAGGCCTCGTAATACGTTGGGATCCATGCCCTTACCATCATCAGAAATAGTAAGGTTAATATGATCGCCTTCTTGCTCTGCAGAAAGTATCACAATACCCATGCGGTCTTTACCGGCGGCTTCTCGCTCATCAGGTGATTCAATACCGTGATCCACCGAATTTCTGACCAAGTGAACCAAGGGATCTGCTAGCGCTTCAACCAGGTTTTTATCTAAATCGGTGTCTTCGCCCGCCATTTGCAGAGTAACTTCTTTCTTAAGTGAACGTGCTAGATCCCGTACAACGCGTGGGAAGCGACCAAATACCTTTTTGATCGGCTGCATTCTGGTTTTCATTACTGACGATTGCAAATCAGCGGTTACCACATCAAGGTTTGACACGGCCTTGGCAAGATCTTCACCCGGCATACTTACGCTGAGTCGAACCAACCGGTTACGTACCAACACCAACTCACCAACCATATTCATAATATCATCGAGCCGTTGCGTATCTACTCGAACCGTAGTTTCAGGAGCGGTTGGAGGCGGTTCTTTTTTCGGCGCCGCTTTGGCGGCTGGTTTGCTAGGCGCCGCTTTGGCGGCTGGTTTTGCTTTCTTAGTATCGCCCGATGCTTTGGTTGGACCTTTACCTTGACCATGTAGGTCATCAAGCAGTTTATCGAACTCTGAATCGTCGATCATGCTGCTATTTTTAGCATCTTTTGGTGCGGCACTTGCTGCTTTCTTAGCGGCTGCAGGTTTTGCTTTTTTGGCCTTAGGCGCTTTCGGTGCTGTGACAGCAGGGGCACTGGAGTGCTTTCCTTCGCCGTGTAAATCATCCAATAATTTGTCAAATTCGTCTGCGCTTATTTCATCGCTCGACGAAGCTGCTTTGCCACTGGCTTTCTTAGCTTTGCCTTTTTTAGGAGCTTTTTTCTTGGCGTTGGTGTTATCCGCTATAGAACCTTTAGCGTCTTCGTCTTCCGGTACAGCGCCATGCTTACCACCACCGTGAAGTTGATCCAATAACAGATCAAATTCATCTTCGCTTATTTCACCTTTCTTATCGCTGGCTGCTGGTTTTGGAGCAGCTTCTTCCGGCTCTTCACCAAACAGTTCAATGTCATCAGAATCATCGGGTTCATCTTCGCCAAACAGTTCTACATCGTCTGAACCTTGTGCTTCAGCTTCAGGAGCTTCCTCATCTTCTTCTTCATCGATTTCAAGTATGTTAGAGATTGCATTAATGAGGCTATCTTCGGCCGCACACACCTCATCTTTAGCTCTAATCTGAACGAACATTTCGTTCACAACGTCCAAAACTTGTAAAACAATATCCATCAAATCAGCTGTGACGGTTAACTCGCCTTTTCGCAAGCTATCGAATAAGTTTTCAGTCACATGACAAACATTAACAAGGTTATCAATCTGTAAAAAACCAGCTCCGCCTTTCACAGTATGAAAGCCACGGAAGATCGCGTTTAATAATTCAACGTCATCTGGTTTTTGTTCAAGATCGACAAGCTGCTCATTCAGCTGTTCAAGAATTTCTCCAGCCTCAACCAGAAAATCCTGAAGGATCTCATCATCTTCACTGATACTCATGCATACTCCTTAAAAGCCAAGACTCGACAGCAAGTCGTCGACATCATCCTGACCGCTTACAAATTCTTCATTCTTAGTGGGGAAAATACCCATCTCTTCTTGGGCTGGCTTGGAATTTTTATCGCCTTTATCGGATTCAATGCCGCTAACAGCTTCTACGTTACTCGCAAGTTTCACCAAATTAACCAAGCTACCTTCAACATCTTGAACCAAGCTTACAACTCGCTTAATCACCTGCCCGGTTAAATCTTGATAATCTTGGGCGACTAATATGTTAGTCAGATTTTGTTGTAAGTCGGTCACTCTTTTTTCATTGGCTTCTAAAAACTTGCCCATATCTTTGTAGAGCGCACCAAATTCTTCGTAGGATATTTCGCGCTTTCCTAGCCGCTCCCAATCCCTTTTTAATTTGCTGGTGTCATCTCCAATACCCTGCGCGATGGGCAAACTAGCCTCAACCATGTCCATGGTTCGGTTAGCCGCTGCATCGGTGAGGTTCATCACGTAACTTAACCGGTCGGTCGCATCAGAGATGGTAGAAACCTCTTTCTGATCCGAGTCATCCAGATAGGAGTCAATGTGAAACTCTGAAATTGCGTCGTGTAACGCACGTGTTAATTTGCCTATTTCTGTAAACAGGCCACGGTCACGTGTTTCCTTGATAGAATCAATCAATTCCGCAATATCGCCAGCGTTACCTTCTTCTATTTTTTCCATCAGCAATTCAGTCGTTTTTGACAACTCCTGAATGTAGCCTTCGTAAGAATTCGTATCCGTTAATCCAGACATTTCCTGCAACCTTTTTTTGGGGTTAACCTGCTTCCACACGCTCAAAGATTCTTTCGATCTTCTCTTGTAGTACAGCCGCAGTAAACGGTTTGACTACATACCCGTTCACACCCGCTTGAGCGGCTTCAACGATTTGTTCACGCTTTGCCTCAGCCGTCACCATTAAAATGGGTAAGGTTTCCAATGCAGCGTCTGCGCGAACGGCCCGCAAAAGATCTATGCCTGTCATTTTTGGCATATTCCAATCAGTGATTAGAAAATCAATGCCTCCTTTTTGGAGGATTGGAAGCGCTGTACTTCCGTCGTCAGCTTCCTCCGTATTGGTAAAACCAAGATCCCGTAAAAGATTTTTTATTATTCGCCGCATCGTCGAGAAATCATCGACGATCAGAATGTTCATATTTTTGTCCAAGGCAGCCTCCGATAAGCCTTATACCACTTGCTAGGGGTTTTCGTTAAAAACCAAATCTCTAAACAAGCTGTTTTCATATTTCTTCAACACAAAGTCTAGTCGGTGTTTTTCAGCTATCCAGTTTTAGAACCAATTTCACAAAAACTGCTGCCTCATTGATCAATTTTCCAACTATGCATCCTCGCTCGCACTCTTAAAACGGCTTGGCTATGTATTTGCGAGACTCGGGATTCACTGACTTCGAGAATTTCGCCAATCTCTTTTAAGTTCATTTCTTGATCATAATAGAGCGACAGTACAGTTTGCTCTCGGTCAGAAAGGCCTTTAATGACCTGCGCAAGGTACTTCGAAAAAGCTTGTTTTTGAATGATATCGAGTGGATTTTCATCAAGAGATTCTGAATCGCTCGCATCTGTAACCTCAAACCCATCAGATATTGATTTGAGCTCTTCGAGGCTGAACAGCCGTGAGCCCGATACATCCACCAACAGTTGGTGGTATTGATCCATGCTAATTTCCATGGCGTCAGCTATGTCTCGGTCCCGAGCATCCCCGCCTTGGTTCTGCTCTACCTCTTTGATTGCCTGACTGATCGCACGGGACTGTTTATGCACCGAGCGAGGGGTCCAGTCACCTTTACGAATTTCGTCGAGCATAGCGCCGCGAATACGGATGCCAGCATAGGTTTCAAACCGCGCTCCTTTCGATGGATCAAAGCGCCCAGCAGATTCAAACAACCCCAACATGCCGGCCTGAATCAAATCATCCAGTTGTACTGAGGCAGGCAAACGCGACAACAAATGGTGTGCAATACGCTTCACTAACACGGCGTGTTGCTCTACCAGAGCATCGAGATCAACGGTTTGAGTTTGCTGATACATCAAATGTGACTTCACGAAACCTAGAAGTTTGCTGAGGTTTGACTCATCACCAACTGTTCAGCGAAAAATTCCATGTAGCCTCTGGACTTAGACGGTAACGGCCAAGATAAAACCTGGCTAGCGAGTTTATCGAATGCAATCGACGAGTTACTTTTCGGGTATGCCTGAAACACGGCGCGTTGCCGTTTAATGGCTTTACGAAGGTTTTCATCATGAGGAATACAGCCGGCGTATTGAAGGTTGGCATCCAAAAATCGGCTGCTTACTTTTTGCAGCTTGCTGAATAGGCTCATGCCTTCTTGATCGGAGCGAACCATGTTGGCCAGCACTCGAAAGTGGTCTACCCCATGATCAGTATTGAGCATTTTGATCAATGCGTAGGCATCTGTAATGGATGCGGGTTCATCACACACCACCACCAATACTTCTTGCGAGGCCTTTACAAAATTCACTACGTCGCTAGATATTCCAGCAGCGGTATCAACGATCAATACATCTATTTGGTCGCCCAGCTCGCTAAAGGCGTGGATGATTCCACTGTGCTCTGCGGCGCTTAGGTTTACCATATTTTGCACGCCAGAAGCCGCCGGTATGACTTTCATGCCCAGAGGCCCTTCAACCATGACTTCTGCTAGGGTTGAATCACCTGACAGCACGTCGGATATGTTTTTCCCGGGGGTCAGTCCCAATACCACATCGATGTTTGCCAGTCCCATATCACCGTCTAGCAATACCACACGATTACCGCGGCTAGAAAGCGCAGCGCCAAGGTTGACGGATACATTTGTTTTACCCACACCACCTTTGCCGCCGGTCACTGCAATCACTCGTACTGGTTTCGAACCTTCCATTGACATTCCTCTAACCTTCAATCTTCTACTGCTAATATTAGTTATCATTTAAGCGCATCCGGCGTGTTTTATCCTGTTTATCTCCACTTTAAACTTCTCCATGATCGCTTCTATGCACTGGTTTATCTTTCGATAAGCTCATCTCAGAGGCCATCGTTACCAGGGTATTTGGCTTCGCTTGATAAATATCATCGGGAATATTTTGTCCGTTGGTATAGCTTGCGATCGGCAAATCATAACTAATTGCCAGGCTTAATACGTGGCCAATCTCAGAAGCTTCATCCGTTTTGCTCGCAATACAGCCCTGTAACCCAATAGGGTTTAAACGCCCTAAATACGCTTCCAATACTTGGTATTGGCTGGTGCATGGCATGACAAAAAAGCTATCAATGGGGAATTTCGACTCGCTCAGTTGTGCCAAATGTTGGCTGAACAATTCTTCGTCGCCACTCAAACCTGGGTTGTCGATCAACACCAAACGTTTGTTAGTCAGTGCTTCTAAAATTTGGTCAAGCGGCTGCGTTTTAGTCACGCTATACACCGGAATACCCAAAATTCTGCCGTAGCTGTTGAGTTGTTCTCTTGATGCAATTCGGTAGCTGTCTGTGCTGATTAGAGCAACGTCATTCACGCCATACTTCAACACATGGTGCGCTGCTATTTTTCCGATCGTTGTGGTTTTGCCTGCGCCGGTTGGTCCAACCAACGAAACAATTCCGCTGTAGTCGCACAGGTTCTCCGGCAAAATCGGCAACGTATTTTGTATATTTTGGGCAGTTTCATTCCAGGCTGTTTTTAAGTTTTGGTCGGCGTCTAGCCGTGAAACCAGCTCTTCACGTAAAAACGTTTCTAACCCAATGGTTTTAAGGCGCTTCCAAATAGAGGCTTGTACTGGCGTTTGCTGACTAAACTGCGACCACGAAAGCGCTTTAAACTGCGCTTCCAATAGCTCTTTTAAACCACTGAGTTCATCTCGCATTGCCGATAATTGTGCGTTATTTTGCAGAATCATTTTTTCATAATGGCTATCCAACGTTGCGCTTTGCGACGCTGCTGGCTTTTGGGCCACTGGCCGCCGAACAGACCCGGTTTGGTTTACACCGCGTTGCCCGGCAGATGCAGAAGTTACCGGCTCAAAACCAACCGCGCGTCGTACATTGGTGCGGGTTTGGTTTTGAACACTCGATAACGACACCGTCACATCTTCAGAAGCCGAGCGTTTGGGTTTAGCCGTTCGCAATGACGCTTGCGGTACACCTTTAACTGCAGGTTTATCGGTGTTTGGGCGTTTTGGTAACCCAGGAAAAGAAAACGATCTAGCTTTTTCAGGCTGCTGCAAAGAGGCCGCTGCGCCTGGCTGGGGAGTATTTAACCCCAGTACATCGTTTGCCACGGTACCTCTGTCTGAGGCAATCATTGACTCAATTGCGGTAGCAATAGGAACTGGCTGCGCAGCATTCAAAGGTGGTTGATTTCCCTGCGGCTGGCCCGAACGCGCTTGATCTTTTCGTTGCTGATTAAGTTGCGGCTGCAACTGCTGCAGCGCTTCCATGGCTTCTGCTGGAGCGGCGACAATTTCGACCCCTTCCATCACGCTACGCTGCGACAAAATCACCGCATCTGGGCCCATATCTTCTTTCACCAACTTCATTGCATGGTGCATATCGGCGGCAACATATGTGTGATTATTCATAACGCAAACCTCTGTTTGGTTTCGGTCATTGCAGTTTCGCCAAGCCTATTGATCATCGCTTCACGCGCATCGATTATTGCGTGGTTCATATCAAGCATCATCCTGCCGACCAATGGTGGAAACAATCGTGATTTTTTTAGTTTGGGGGATTTCTTGGTAGGAAAGAACATGTACTTTAACCTGACCATAACGTGCAAATTTCGCTAAAAACGAACGCACTACTTCAGACACCAGTAGCACCGCTGGCTCGCCTTTAATTTCTTGATTCTCGACCGATTCTTGCAAAGATTGTTGCAGATTGTTTGCCATCATTGGTTCTAATACCGGGTCAGAACCGGCGCCTTCCATACCACGCGTTTGATTGGCCGAGTTAATCAATATTTGCTCTAACGATGGATCAAGCGTGATCACCGGCAAGTCGTCATCGGCTTTACATATTTGCTGCACAATCATCCGTGATAGCCCAATACGAACCGCTGCGGTTAGCCGCTCGGGGTCATCTGTTTTTGGAGTAACTTCGGTGATAGATTCAGCAATGGAGCGCATATCGCGCACCGGTACTTGTTCAGTTAACAAGTTGCCCAACACACGTACTAGTGTGCTGATGGATACCGTATTGGGCACCAACTCCTCAGCAAGTTTGGGTGATGTACGCTCAAGCATATCGAGCAATTCTTGAACTTCTTCATGGCCAAGCAGCTGGTACGAATTTTCTAACAGCAATTGATTAAGGTGTGTTGCCACAACGGTGCTGGCATCGACCACCGTATACCCAAGTGTTTGCGCGTGTTCGCGTTGTCCAGCATCAATCCAAACCGCTTTAAGGCCAAAGGCCGGGTCGATGGTCTCGATACCTTCAAGTGTTCCAAAAACCTGACCTGGGTCAATGGCCATAAAACGGTCCGGTTGAATCTCAGATTCACCAATAGTGACACCCATCATGCTGATCCGATACGCGCTGGGTGCAAGGTCAAGATTATCGCGAATATGAACCGATGGAATCAAAAATCCCAGCTCCTGCGAAAGCTTTTTACGAATGCCTTTAATACGGCTGAGCAGCTCGCCACCTTGGGTGTTATCGACCATTGGAATTAACCGATACCCAACTTCAAGGCCAATGATATCAACCGGCACAACATCATCCCAACCCAGCTCTGGCAAAGCCGGCTGTTGTTGCTGGTCTTGTTGAACTTGCAGCTCTTCGCGCTGCTGCACCACTTCTTGTTTTTTGTTGTTGCTATAGATATACCAAGCCACTGCCGCTGCAGAAAACCCCAACCCTAGGAAAGCAAAATGAGGCATGCCCGGTACCGAGCCCATCACGATCAATACCACTGCCGCTACAGTAACGGCCTTGGGTGAACCGAACATCTGATCCGATACTTGCTCGCTCATGGTTTCGCCGCTGGTTACACGGGTCACCATCATCGCTGCAGCAGTCGATAACAATAGCGAAGGGATCTGCGCCACCAAACCATCACCAATGGTCAGTAGCGAATATTTTTGCATGGCGTCGGCAAATTCCAGATCGTACTGAGCAATACCAATAGCTAATCCGCCAACAATATTGATCACCAAAATCAAGATGCCCGCTATCGCATCGCCTCTGACAAATTTACTAGCGCCATCCATCGAGCCGTAAAAATCAGCCTCTTGTGAGACTTCAGTTCGGCGCGCCTGCGCTTCTTCTTGGGTGAGCATTCCGGCGTTCAAATCAGCGTCAATCGCCATCTGTTTACCCGGCATTGCATCCAGCGTAAAACGTGCGCTGACTTCAGAAATACGCCCAGCACCTTTGGTTACCACCACGAAATTAATGATCACCAAAATCGCAAAAACCACCAAACCGACCGCGTAGTTACCGCCAATAACCACCTCGCCAAAAGCCTCAATAACCTTGCCGGCAGCATCACCACCTTGGTGGCCATGCAGCAAAACCACACGGGTCGAGGCTACGTTCAAGGCCAATCTCAACAGCGTTGCGATCAACAAAATGGTAGGGAAAACAGCGAAATCCAGTGGCCGGGTTGCGTATACCGCAACCAGTAAAACCACCAGTGATAAAGCAATATTGAAGGAGAAAAACAGATCCAGCAGAATAGCGGGCATCGGCAGGGTCATCATGCCGAGCATCGTCAGCAGCGCAAAAGGTACGCCGAGGTTACCCTTTACAACAGATTGAGCAGTTAAAAGTGAGGGTGTTTGCGTAGCCAAAGTAAGGAACTCATAAACTCAATTAATTGACGTATTCATCATCTAATTGAGTAGTCTGCAAGAACCTTACCTACTTTCAGTAACGTCAAAAAATATTATTTATATCTATAATAAACAATACTTTACAGAGCACTCCTAAAGCTATACTGGCTCGATGCCACGCCACTAGTATGTGGTTCGCCAATTTACAGACGCTATCGTATTACACCCACGAGGTGAGACCAACAAGCTGGCTTAGCCCGCATCTTCTTTACTGGGCCCTTTATTCTGCTCGCCACTCGGCTCGTCACTCGGTTCTTTGCTTGAGCCGTTCTTCATGAATTCAGACTCATCAGGTATTGGCAAATCACTCGGCATAACGGGTTTGGCGCTACCCTCTTTTTTGTAGGTACGTAACTGAAATACATACGCCAGCACCTGCGCCACCGAGACATACAACGGCACTGGGATTTCGCGCTCAACCTCTGTGCTGTGATACACCGCACGGGCCAGCGGCGGGAACGACAAAATAGGAATCTTATGCTCTACCCCCAACTCCCTAATTCGTGCTGCAACCAAGTCGGCGCCTTTGGCAACCAGCAAAGGCGCACCCATGTTTTCGGGGTCATATTTAAGCGCCACCGCGTAGTGCGTTGGGTTAGTAATAATGACATCGGCATCGGGTACGTTGTCCATCATTCTGCCTTGAGCCATTTCGCGCTGAAGTTGCCGGATTCGTCCTTTTACTTCCGGCCGGCCTTCACTGTCTTTCATCTCATCTTTGACCTGTTGCATGGTCATTTTTAGCTTATTCGCGTGCTCTCTAATTTGGAATGGAATATCAATAACCGTGATTAAAATCAATGAACTACAAAGGAATATAAACGACCACGAGAGTAATGAAACCGTGTGCGCCATAGCTGGAACTACGGCCTGTTTGTTCAGGCCCATTAGCTCGAATTGATTGGTTTTTAGTACCGTCAAGCTGATACCTAACACCAGCAAAAACTTAGCTATTGCCTTTACCAACTCCATCATCGAGTTGGCCGAAAACATTCTTTTGAGGCCAGAACCCGGGTTGATTCGGCTAAATTTTGGCGCTAATGCTTTGATGCTAAAATTCCAACCGCCAAGGGAAATGGGCCCCAAAATGGCCGCCATCATCAGCAAAATACCAATCGGCGCCAGTGAAACGCCAACGGATTGTATCGAAAGCCCAAGATGCAAAAGCATCGCTTTTTCATCAAAAATGGCGACACGATCAAGGGTAAAGTTATACCGCAGAGCGGCCTCCAATGCCTCAGCCAATGGCTTGCCAAACATCATTAAACCAAAAGCCCCTGCCAATAAAATAGCAGTGGTATTGAGCTCTTTGGAGCGAACCACCTGACCATCTTTGCGGGCTTTTTCAAGCCGTCTGGGGGTTGCGTCTTCGGTTTTTTCCTGACCGTTTTCTTCAGCCATTTGAGCCCCCTACACTCGCTAAAAGGTTTGTGCAGTAAAGCGCTGGCCAATGGCCAAACGGCTGAACCAAACCACCTTGATTGCAACCGGAATAGCTCATGGTGTTGCACCGCTGTGCGTTGGACTAAGTGCCCGCATCAGCTCCAATCCTTCGATGGTGATGCGCTGAAATTGCGGCACGATGTCGCCTAGGGTTATCCATACAATCAATAACCCAAACATCATCGCAATAGGAAAACCAAGCGCAAATACGTTGAGCTGAGGCGCTGCCTTTGTCATCACACCAAAGGAGAAGTTAACAATAAGCACCGCGGTAACCGCCGGTAATGCAATGAGCAGCGCGGATGAAAACAACCAACTACCGGATAAAATTAAGGTCCAAAGTTGACTTGAAGAAATGGCCGCGTGTTCGATAGGTATTTGAATAAAACTTTCAAGAAAGACCTGCAACATAACCGTGTGGCCGTTCATTGATACAAACAGCAACATGGTAGTGACCAAGAAAAACTGACTGAGCACCGTAACCGAAATACCGTTGGCTGGGTCCATCATGGATGCAAAACCAAGACCCATCTGCATGGCAATCATCTGTCCGCCAAGAATGAACACCTGAAAAGTAAGCTGCATGGCAAAACCCATAGCAAGACCAATGAGCATCTGTTTGCCAATCATCAGGTAGGTCGCAAGGGAAAGCAGATCCATTGCCGGCAGCCCTTCAAGTAACGGGGCAACCATTAGCGCAAACATAAAAGCCATACTCATACGAATGCGTACGGGTACGGTTTGCGCGCCAAAAATGGGTGCTACCAGCATGAAGCCGGAAATTCGAACAAAGGGCCACATAAACAGCGCTAGCCAATACATTGCTTGTTCGGAGCTAAATTCAAGCATGGGAAATTGCTGTACCGAAACCGGGTTAGTTCACAACAAAGTGTATTTGGTTAAACAGGTTGGCGCTGAAATCCAGCATTTCTGTCACCAGCCATGGGCCAGCCATCATAATCACTACGAAGGTTGTGAGTAGCCGCGGCAAGAAGGATAAGGTTTGCTCATTGATCTGTGTGGCCGCTTGAAAAACACTCACCAGCAAGCCTACAAACAGGCTTGGCAAAATAAGCACGGAGACCATGGTAATGATCAAAAACATGGCCTGGCGCATGAGCTCGCCAATGGCTTCAGGTACCATATTTTAACTCCTATGCATGGGCTATTCGGCGGCTAAATCGCAAAACTCGATGCGAGACTTCCCATCAGCATTGCCCAGCCATCCACCAATACAAACAACATAATCTTAAAGGGCAGTGAAATAATGATCGGGGATAACATCATCATACCCATTGCCATCAGTACGCTAGCCACCACCAAATCGATGATTAAAAATGGGATAAACAGCATAAACCCCATTTGAAAAGCCGTTTTAAGCTCGCTAGTAATAAACGCCGGCACAATGATAAAAAAGCTGACGTCATCAATGCTTTCGACATCTTTTTTGCGGGCGATATCTAAAAATAGCGCCAAGTCAGACTCACGTGTTTGAGCCAGCATAAAGGCTCGTAACGGCACCGCTCCGGATTTAACAGCATCCAGGCTGCCCATCTCTTCGTTAAGATAAGGCTGCAGTGCAGTATCGTTAATTCGCTCAAATACCGGCGTCATGATAAAAAAGGTAAGGAACAATGCCAGGCCCAATAAAATTTGGTTGGATGGCGTTTGCTGCAAGCCAATGGCTTGTCTCATAATCGCAAATACAATGATGATTCGAGTAAACGAGGTCATCATCATAAGCAGTGACGGCAACAGCGTCAGCGCCGTCATGATCACTAAAATCTGTAGCGTTACGCTGTATTCGGTAGAGCCGTCAGCCTGCCCTACTACTTTAAATGCCGTTAAAGGGTCCGCTGCAAATAGCTTACCAGACGAAACCATCACCACTATTAACAGCAAAACCTTGAGCAGCGTTTTGGCCATCACAGCATTTGCCTTCAAGGCTACCCATGGCATTTTAGGCTGGGTTGTCATAAAACCATTCATGATTGGGTAGCTCGCGCTAACTCATTGCCGGTATCTTTTGCTTCTGTATTTTTTGCTTTTGAGCTTGCTGAACTTCGGCTCAAGCTAGCTTGTAACTTGTGATAAAAATCAGACCCAGTACTGGTGCTTATATTTTCGATGGGCGCTTCGTCAAAGGCATAAATGAGCGATATATTGCCTGGTGATGCGCTCAGTAGAATTTGTTTTTCGCCCACTTGCAGCAATACCACGCGGTCACGGCCACCCAACGTTAGGCCGCCGACTATTTTCATTGCACTGGCGGAGGTTGGCGCAATGCCCCCAACCCGGCGCAGCAGCCAAGCCACCAAAAAGATAAACCCAAGAATTACCACCAACCCAAGAATAAGGTTGAGGTACTGAGAAGTTGAAACACCCGATGAAGTCGCGGCTTTAGAAACCTCAAAGGCTGGAGATTTTGAAACGGGTAATTCAGAAATACCAATGGCTTTGCTGGATACGCTGGCTTGAAGTGCAGGCGCGTCGGTATTTTTTACAGCGCCTTTATCCGCGCCGTAATCAGCGCCAAATACAGAGAAACAGGCTAAACCCAGCGATACCGCTACCGCGGCACGAAAGCAGCGCAAAGTAGCCTTAAGCAAGACGGTTAATCCGTTCAGTTTGGCTTACGACATCGGTCATGCGAATGCCAAATTTTTCGTTAACTACAACCACTTCGCCATGCGCAATCAATTTTCCGTTTACCAACACATCTAGCGGCTCGCCGGCTAATCGATCTAGCTCTACTACGGAGCCTTGGCTGAGTTGCAGCAAGTTACGAATAGTAATTGCGGTGGCTCCCACTTCCATACTAATGGTAACGGGAATATCCATCACCACACCCAAATCCGGCGTTTCCGTGAGGGGTTGTGAGTCATCCGTAAGTTCTTGTAAATCCGGGGTGCTCATAGCATCGGCTTCGGTATCGGCCTGTTCAGCCATGGCTGCAGCCCAGTCGTCGTCGCCACCGCCGGCTTGTGCTTCTGCGGTATCCTGCTCTTCTAAAGCCGCGGCCCAGTCGTCGGATACTTCTTCGTTTTCATTGTCTGTTGGGTCATCGCTCATTTTATTATCTCCTTCAAAACTTATACGTCTTCTGTCGCAATTGAATCGATTATTTTTAACGCCAGATGTCCATTCGATACACCAAGTTGGGTATCAAAAACCGGTACACCATTGGCTTTCAAAACGATTTGTTCCGGCATTTCTACCGGTAAAATATCGCCTTCTTTAAGGTCTGCGATATCTCTTAAAGTGATCCTTTTTTCAATCACGTTCGCGTTTAAATTGATGTTTGCCGACATGATATCTTTTCGCAGCACGGTACCCCAGCGATCATCTTTTTCATCGACATCAGACTGCAGACCTGCATCTAACATCTCTTTAATAGGCTCTAGCATTGAGTATGGCATGGTTAAATGCAGCTCGCCGCCACCGCCATCTAGCTCAATATGAAAGGTATTAATCACCACCACTTCACTTGGGCTAACGATATTCGCCATCGATGGATTTACTTCTGAACTGATGTAATCGAAATCAACATCCATCACGGTTTTCCAAGCTTCTTTCATATCGATAAAAGCTTGTTCCAACATCATTTGTACAATTCGGTTTTCAGTGGGTGTGAATTCACGACCCTCAATTTTTGCATGCCGGCCTTCGCCGCCAAAAAAATTGTCCACCAATTTAAATACTAATTTGGCATCCAATACGAATAAAGCGGTTCCCCGCAGTGGCCGTACTTTAACCATGTTGAGGCTGGTGGGCACGTACATGGTATGAACGTACTCACCAAACTTCATAACCTGCAAACCGCCAACTTGAACGTCGGCGTTTTTACGCAACAGGTTAAACAGGCTGATTCGGGTATACCGTGCAAAACGTGCATTGACCATTTCCAGGGTCGGCATGCGACCCCGGACTATCCGGTCTTGGCTGGTTAAGTCGTAATTGGCCGCTTCTCCATCAGCGAGCGGCTCCTCGCGTTCAACCACACGATCATCTACGCCATGAAGTAACGCATCGATCTCGTCTTGCGAAAGAATATCCTGAACCATATAGCCAGCTTCCGAGCTGCGGTATTACTTATTTATAAAAATTACTGAATGATAAAGCCGGTGAATAACACACGCTCTACCGCATCTTGGCCAATTTCGTCGCGCATGACTTGCTGCACTTCTGTTAGGGCTTTTTCTCTTAACTTAACTTGGCCTTCACGGGTTTTAAGCTCTGCAAAATCTTGCGCTGCAAAGAGTATCAACAAGCTGTTTTGGATCAGCGGAATGTTCTGCTCAATAGCCGTAATCATTTCGCCATCACGAGACATCAACGAAGGTGAAATTTGTACAAAACGCTGTTTTTTGTTGACGGTGAAATTAACCGTAATAGGCTTCATTTTCACATATTTAGCAGGTGCTTTAATCACCACTTCTTCGACTGGTTCTTCTCCTTCAGCACCAGCAGGCGGAGGCGATGCTAACAGAAAAAATGCCGCAGCCCCTGCGCCGCCCAATAAGACAACCACCACTAAAATAATTACAAGTAGTTTCGATTTCCCGCTACCGGCCTGTGCGTTGTCTTCTTTTTGATCATCTGCCATTATTTTGTTCCTAAGATAGGGTTACATCTAAGCAAGCAAAGGGTATGCCAGCTAGATTTTTAAATTTTTTATCCTTATGTTTCAATACCTTAACAGGTAGCAAAACAAAAACCGCCAGTAAATCGCCAAACACAATGGGAGTATTAACAATTACTTGACGCCTAAAGAGTGTAGCTAAACCTCAGATATCCGACAGAAAACCGTCACCAAGTTTAGCTCGCTGCTTATAAACCCGCCGAGCGGCGCTTGAGCTCAGCCATAACGCGATACATCACACAGCACTACCCTGTTGTATTAGCATTCAAGTATGTATTCAACCGTGGGAATAAAGGCGGTCATTTGGATGACTATTTGGATGGTGATATAGATGGTGATAACACTGGCCACTGGGCTAAAAGCCCTAGGCGTTTATGTGCGGCATCAGAACTGACAACCGTTATGCTGTGAATCTTCCAAACGTAATACGGACAAATGGGGGGGTGACTACACGGGGTAATTAGCGGAAGCCCGCAATTAAGCTGTTCTCAACTCAAATCCGCAGCCTCAGCCTCAGCCTCAGCCTCAGCATTAGTAACGCTGAAGCTTTGCTTAATCAAACTATAAGAATACGTCAGGCGTAAAAGTCGACTAAACCGCTTGTTTGGGTGCTATTACCGCCACTCAGTGCCAAAGCATCAATACCTTCGTTATCGGAAGATACATCAGTCGTCACTACTTCTGCCCCAGTCGCGCCTGCCTCAGCCAGTGGCTCCTCAGCCGAATCATCACTGGCAGCGTTATCAGAAACATCCACATTCACAAGCTCTACGTCACGCTCTTCAAACAGCTCTCGTAGTTTCGCAATAGATTGGTCAATAGCGCTTCGCACATCACTGCTTTGAGACACAAAAGAAACCTGAGCCTGCCCGTCAGTAATCGAGATTTTCACTTGCAGTGGGCCAAGGTCAGGCGGATCAAGCCTCAGCTCAGCGCTCATCATGCGGTTATCGGTTAACCACATTACGCGGTTAGCCACCGCGTTGCTCCAACCTTGAGTTCCAAAAGGTGCGCCACTGGCCAAGGGTATGGTGGGTACTGCAGCATCTGCTTTGGCTACTGCATTAATGCCCGGCGTAAGTAGCGAGCTACCCAAACCGGCAATGCCCGACGACTTATTAATACCGGTAATTGATGACTCGGGTAAATCACCCTCCGAGCGCCCAGTAGCCGCAGCCATCAAAGACTCCATTAACCCCACTGCTGGTTTAGTTGTATTGCTCACATCCGTAGTCTTACCCGACGCAGCCTTCAATAAATCAGCTTCAAATGTAGAGCCGGTAGCCACTTGTTCAGTATTGAATTTGTTCAGCGCAACTGAGTTAGCAATAGCAACCGGATTAGTGGTGGCAACTGGATTAGTGGTGGCAACTGGATTAGCGATAGTAACCGCCGGTGCGCTTTCAAGCCCTACCGGCACAAAACCGCCCGCTGGAATCCCTTTGCCGGTACTATTTTTGGGTGCGTTAACATCGGTAAAAGGGTTTACCGGTAAAGCTTCGGAGCCGGGTATTTTTATAGGTGCAGACTGCTTTTGGCCTACTGCCTTAGTTTTATCGCCTATTTGACCTACAGCAAGCGCCAACGCAGCAATGGCTTCATCCGCGGTTTTGCTTGGCTTTGCTGAATTCTTGGATTGCTCAGCTTCAATGCTAAGGAGCACGCCAAGCGGCAATATTTCACCTTCCTCCGGTAACTCTTTTCCGGATTCTGTGAGAGCTAATGCGCCCTGCCCTTCACCTTTGGTAACGTGCGAATCATCTGAATTTGCCGGTTGATCAGAGTCAGCATGTTTGGTTTTTTCAGCCGAATGCTTTTCAAACTCATCATAAAACTTAGAGGTTTTCTCTACAGCCCCCGCATTATCTGCATTTTTAGCACTGTTGGCCGATACACCCTTAGTATCAGAAAACGCATTTAAGGGATCTGGTTTCGAAGGTGAAATGGATACCGTATTCATTAAATCCGCCTCATTTTTGAGAGCCAAGATAGGAAAACCACATATTGAAAACATGCACTTGGTGTATGCATTGCAATATCACGGCCAAGATCTGGCTTAGGCTTTAATGAATCAGGTATTCGTTGAAAGGCCAGGCGTTGCAAGAGCGCTCGTTAACAGCGGCCTAATAGAAGTGCTAGTATCGGCGGCGAAGCAAGTGTGTTATCAGCTGCATGAATAGCGGCGGGTGTGCTGAATGAGGCGAATACCCAAAGGCCTATACCGGATATACGCCAGCCAAGTACAAAAGACGCGCCGCATAACAAAGAAAGCCAAAAGGCGGCCAAGGCCGCCTTTTTCAACTAGCTTGTATCAGCTAATTACTGTGTATCTGTCAATCGAATACTTAGGAAATCGAAAACAGCTGATCGAAACTAGAGACCATTAAAATATTTTTTACGTCTTCGTTGCAGTTAACGATACGAATAACCGACTTTTCGCCACCACCGAAATCTCGCATGAGCAACAACATGCCAAGCGCTGAGCTGTCTAGGTAAGTGGTATTTTTCATATCAAGACAAAAACGCTCGATTCCTTTCTCATTTTCATATGAATCACGAAACTGCTGATGAACACTAAAATCAAACCGTCCATCAATATCAATTACTAATTCCTTACCATCGCTTGAAGACTTGGTATTAATCATTTTATCGTTTCCAAAATTGTGAATTCAATGTCCTGAATAAATTATAGTTTAAAAAAGGCCACATCTATATTTTCTTTGCAAACATACTGTTAGCCACAATTTTTTTGGCTATTTTGTGTAAAGAGATAATCTCTGTATGAGCATCAAGTTTAACCGCTGAGCCCGGCATTCCCCACACAACAGAAGACGCCTCATCTTGAACTAAAGTCAAACAACCTGCGCGTTTGATGGCCAACAATCCTTTTGCCCCATCCGTTCCCATACCGGTTAACAAAGCTGCAACCGCGTGGCCTTTACCCAGTTCAGCGACTGAATTAAACATCGCATCTACAGAAGGCCGGTGCCGAGATTCCTTCTCTTTTTGATCCAGCATACATATATAACCGTCGTGGGATTTTTGTATCCTAAGATGAAAATCACCCGGTGCCAGGTATGCCCAGCCAGACAAAAGGGGCTGTTGATGCTCGGCTTCACACGCGTGCAACGCCGAATTATCGTTTAATCTTTGGGCATATGACTTACTAAAATTGGCAGGTATATGTTGCGCCAATACAATGGGCGGGCTGTTCTCTGGCATATCTGACAACACTGTTTTTATCGCTTCTGTACCGCCGGTCGATGCGCCTATAGCAATCACGTAACCGGATTTCGCGATAAGACCCTTTTGTATAGCCGGTTTAGCAACATCCGCAGAACTTGTAGCCCTCGGTACGTTTTCAAGCGCTCTAACGTTTGCCTTAGAAGCTGCTCTCACTTTCTCTACAATCTCTTCTGAAAACAACTCCATACTGTTGCTCATATCCGATTTTGGCTTCCCTACAAAATCGACGGCACCGAGGGCAAGTGCTTCTAATGTTGCGGGTGCTCCTTTCTCAGTAAGGGTAGAAATCATCACCACTGGCATAGGGCGCAAACGCATTAGATTTTTTAAAAATGAAATACCGTCCATACGCGGCATTTCTATATCTAAGGTTAGTACATCAGGATTAGTATGTTTGATGAGGTCTCTTGCCACCAGTGGGTCAGGCGCAGTACCAACCACCTCAATATCCTCTTCTTTGCTCAAAATTTCGGTGAGCAAAGCTCTGATCAAAGCAGAATCGTCAACGATAAACACTGAAATCATCAAATTATTCCTTAGTTGGCTTTCATCTAAAGCGAATGCCCGTTTATTTGCATAGCTACGTCAAAATAGCTCGATAGATCCCTCAGCAGGAGCAGTATCCAAATCTCTGCGGTAGCGGTCTTCACGTTGGTTAATAGTATCGTTATCAACATGAATAAGGCGTCTAATTTTCACCTTCCCAGTATCGGGAAAATACAGAACTTTCCTTGGGTGAACACCACCCACATCTGTCGCGGAAACCATTAATAATTCCGCCTTCAGATACTCTCGAACAAAAGAGATATTTTTAAGGCCAACATCACTCATATTCGCTATGACTTTTCCGCCGCCAAACACCTTCACTTCAAAATTATTTTTGTTCCCACCAAGTTTAATAATGGCGTTGATCAAATATTCCATTGCCCAGTTACCGTAGCGGGTAGCCGAATTTGCAACGTTATCACCCCAACCGCTTGAATGCTCACCTTGCATAGGCAGCATAAAGTGGTTCATTCCGCCTATTCCTAGCTCACGATCTCTAATACAGGTTGATATACACGAACCTAATACCGTTACAATCATTTCACCGTGGGTGCTTACATAAAACTCGCCAGGCATAATTTTGGCCGCTGGCATGTCCATTTTTTTATCCCAGTAGCGCTTGACCCCTTCAAAGCCCCTAGGGGCTTTTGGCAAAATTTTGTCGCTCACAGCTCGTTTCATTTGGTTCATTCCATTAAACCATCTTTCTATAAACAGTCTTACCTATTGATTCAAATCGGTCGGTCAATTTATGCAAACTTTCTGAGTGTCCAATAATCAAATAGCCACCATCATTGAGCTGATTTGCATATCGGTCAAACAATTTTTTCTGTGTTTTTTTATCAAAATATATGACAACATTTCTGCAGAAAATAACATCGAACTTATTCTTTATTGGCCACGCATCAAGTAAATTTAGCCGGTTAAATCTAATCAATTTTCTAACTTCATTTACCATTTCGTAATTAGCTGTCGTTTCATTTAGTTCAAACCATTTCTTGATCACATTCGGGTCTAAATCATTAACCCTATCTGGCTTATATATGCCTGCCCGGCCGGTCTCTACAACGTTAGAATCAAGATCAGTCGCCAGTATTTTAAGATCCCACATCGACTTCATGCCAAAGCTCTTTAGTAACGTCATAGCAATGGAGTATGGCTCTTCACCGGTTGAACAACCTGCAGACCACACACGTATTTTACGATGCGATGCGTTAGATTTTTTCAACTCGGGAATAATGGTTGATTCAAGATATTCAAAGTGATGATTTTCTCTAAAAAACGAGGTCAGGTTAGTCGTGATTGAATTAACAAATTCGTTAAACTCAGCGTTATTTGAATCACTTATCAATGCACAGTACTGATCGAAATCAGTCAGACTCAAGGCCCTAATCCTTCGGGCAATCCGGCTATATATCATCTGCCGTTTTTGTTCTGGTAGTTTAATCCCAGTGTATTGGTAGGCAATCTGAGCAATCATATTGAAGTTATGATCACTCATTGGGAACTCACGGTTCTCCATCGACGCTGGTTGAACTGCATTTGCCATGTATTCAGCCTCTGGCCGCACTTCCTGTGCGGCGCTTAGTTAGTACGTTTAGCCGTTGAGCTATTGATTAATATTTCAGTCAGTTAAAGCTAAGCGTTTAACTCTAAAACTCCTCCCATTCATCGCCAGTTGAGGTGAATGAAACATCCGACTTACCCGCCGCTTTTCCCTGCGGTGCCCCCCGCGCAGCTACCGGTGCCGACATCGCTGCACCGCCGCCAGCTGCAGCTGACGCCGCATGTGCCGGTAATGCGAAGAAGCTTACCATTTTGGACATTCCTTGCGCCTGCTCCGCCATTGCTTCACTGGCCGCGGTGGCCTCTTCAACTAAGGCCGCGTTTTGTTGGGTCATTTCGTCCATTTGTGCAACCGCAATATTTACCTGGGCAATTCCATTGGTTTGCTCAGCAGTCGCCTCGCTAATGTCGTTCACCATAGTGCTTACTTTTTCAACCGCTTCTACAATTTGCTCAAGCGTGTTGCCAGACTCATTAACCAGCTCGGCTCCTTCTGCAACCTTCGCTTCGCTGTCTCGGATAAGGGCTTTAATATCTTTAGCTGCATCTGCTGACCTGCCCGCTAAGCTTCGTACTTCGCCCGCTACAACCGCGAAGCCTCTACCCTGCTCACCCGCTCTGGCTGCTTCTACCGCTGCGTTAAGCGCTAATAAGTTGGTTTGGAAAGCAATCTCATCAATAACACCGATGATATCGGCAATCTCTTTACTGGAATCGCTGATGGCTTCCATCGCCGTGACTGCATGTTTAACCACCTCACCACCACGTTGCGCTCTGTCTCTAGCCTGTGACGCCAAAGCATTTGCCTCTACCGCATTCTCAGCACTTTGTTTAACCGTACTGGTCATCTCTTCCATGCTAGATGCGGTTTCTTCAAGAGAAGAAGCCTGTTCTTCAGTACGTTGGCTTAAGTCGGTGTTGCCTTGAGAAATCTCCTGAGCACCGCCGCTAACCGTAATGGCCGATTCACGAATCCCTGAAATGATTTCCGTTAGCTTATCTACCGTATCGTTAATGGCGCGTTTTAGCGCATCAAATTCACCCTCGTACTCTCGCTCAACTTTATGCGTTAGCGAGCCTTTTGATACCTCAGTCATGACTGAGAACACGTCGCCAATCACTTCAGAACAAACCCCCATCAGTTTATTCAAGCCAGTTGATAAATTAAGGGTGAAGCCCACTTTTCCTGCGGTCTCCAATCTCTGAGAAAGATCGCCTGCGACTGCAGATGCAACCAGTTGATCAATTTCAACTTCTACTGCTAGCTCTTCAGTCTTATCGCTCCACTCCACTACGGTGCCGATACGTACATCACCATCAATAATGGGGTTGGCAATCAGCCCGAAGGTACGGCCACCTACAACAATGTTGGTTTCGTAGGTACTCGTGAGGCTCGCCAGCATGGCTTGTTGATGGGAAGGGTCTTTGTGGAACACATCAATGTTCTCGCCCATCAGCTGCCTGGCGTTGAAGTGCGGTAGGTCGGTTTTAATGTCGGCCTCGGCGG
>JAESUM010000026.1 GCA_016763075.1 Pseudomonadales bacterium | reverse complement strand
GTCCACACATATTTCTATCGATTACCCTTTGTTAAAGCCATTACATGAATAGGATTAAAAGCGTTACAAAACATTTTCTACACTCAAACGTTGCTGGGACCAAAGTGCCAGCTCGACAAACCCCGGTACCAACCGAGATTCAAGCCACAACGACTGAGTTTTAAGCGGTGTAAGGTTCACCAATGCGACCAAAAAAACCACAATTGTACAACCTTTTGCACAGCCAAATACTGCCCCTAATAATCGGTCGATGGGGCCAAGCCCTGCCATGCGAATTAAGCCCTTCGCCAAGCTGGCTAAAATAGCCCCTATAATCATGACCATAATGAACAACGCAAAAAACGCCAATGCGTAGGCGTATTCGGGGTTCTTAATTGAATCTTTGAACAGCTCGCTTACATCGCTGGCGAACATATAGCCAATAACTACAGCCGCCGCCAAGCGTATTAGCGACATGGCTTCTTTGACGAAACCTCTGAATAAGCTAATGGTAGTCAATACAATAATGAAGGCAATAATCAGCCAGTCAGCGTTGTTTAAACCTGAGGAATTCACTGCTTCGAGTAGATTAGGTTCCACGTACGTTTCCACATTTTTGTTGGTTCAACACGGTTTGTCGAATCAACAGTAATACTATTTTCTGAACGGCGTGCACCTTTTAGTGCTATCGCAGGTATGGGGTCACAACCCCATTCAATTTATAAAGTTTACTCAGTTCCAGCTTCAATTTTTTAGCCGAGTCATTGGTACGTTTGGGCCCTACCAGCACTTGAACTAAATCACTTTTGGCACTGCGTACTTGCTTGGTATACACCTTGTACCCGGCTTTGCGTAATTTGTCTCGTAATGCCGCAGCATTAGGGTATTCCTTAAAGGTGGCTAAGCGCACCGACCATGCATCTGGAAGCCCAGAATCTCCCAATTTGAATGACTTACGCTGGCTCGTTTGGGTGGCATTATTATCTTGATTAGCGCTACTGGCCCCGTTTGTCTTGGCTGAGGCAGCGTTCGTTAATTCGTGCGGCACTTGGTTTGGCACTAATGTATCTCGTGGTGACCCGTTATCGAGCCGCGCTTTTAAACCAGCATAATGTTCAGGCGGCTTCACAAATGAGAGTTCACGCATGGCTGGTTCAGGCGGTATTACAAAATCAGGAATATCTGGGTATTTAATGGGGTTTTGAAACAACAGTGGCAATACAACCGTTGCAACAACAACGATAATGGCAGCGCCAATTATTCTTGGTTTCATTTAACGACCCTTTGGCAGGCTATGTTGACCAACTGTGCAGGTTAATTCAGCCAATGAGCCAATACCCCAGGCATCAATGGCTGCAGCTGCAGTAAAGAACGAACCAAAAACCAAAATAATATCGTCATCGTTTAGCATTGCTTCAGCCTCGATCAGCGCGAATTCTACAGAGCGCATTGTACGGTAATCATTGATTCCCTGTCTCTCGAAAAGCTTCACTAACTGTTTTTTTGTCGCTGCGCGTGGCAGATCTAGCTCGGCTAAAAACCAAAAGTCTATCGATGCAGCAAGTGCCTGCACAATACCGTCGATATCTTTATCTGCCATTCCTGCAAAAACAGCGATGACTCGTGGCTTTCGCGTGTTGTTTGATTCATCTGTTTTGGTTGTATCAGCTGCTTTGCTTGGTACAGGTGCTAGGTATTGCTGCAGTTGGCTTGCAAGGTACGCTGCTGCATCGGGGTTATGCGCAACATCCAAAATCACTGGTTTATTCGGTACTTGGAAAAACCGCCCGGGTAGCGTTAAGCCTGCAAGTGTGGATTTAACCACTTCATCCGTTAGCTTAACTGGGTACAACAGTGCAAACGCCTGTATGGCAGCGGCCACGCTTTCAAGTGGAATGCTGGGTTTAGCCAAATCAGGGATAACCAATGAACCATCATCAGCGCTTACGCCGTGCCATTCATATGCGTCAGTGCTGCGCGCACTAGGTGGCTGCCGCAGAGAAAATGCGCTGTCTTTTATGAATGACCTGACTTGGAGTTGGTCAATCAGCTCTATAACTGTGTTGGGCAGGTTAGGTTCGGAGCATACCAAACGTTGTTTAGTGCGAAGAATACCTGCTTTTTCGCGGCCTATAAGCTCGCGGGAATCCCCTAACCAATCTTCGTGGTCAATCCCAATGGAGGTAATTATGGCGAGGTCAGCATCGATAATATTGACGGCATCAAGGCGGCCACCTAACCCTACTTCTAAAATAACCAGCTCTACCCCAATCTGCTGAAATACCTGCAATGCCGCAAGTGTGCCGTATTCAAAATAAGTTAAAGGATCAACGTGGGTGTGGGGTTCGATGGCTGAAAATGCAGCGCAGATGATGCTGTCGTCAGCTTCAATGCCATTGATACGAATACGTTCGTTGTAGCGCAGAAAGTGTGGCGAGGTAAAACAACCCACGCTTAAACCAGAAGAGCATGCCAAGCGCTCAAGAGTGGCGGCGGTAGAGCCTTTGCCGTTTGTACCAGCAATGGTTATTACGTTTACGCCGTTGGTTTTAAAACAATCGACCAGCCCCAATTTTTGCGCAACTGCGCGTACTCGGCCGAGGCCAAGCTCTACTTCTGCTGGGTGCAGTTTTTCGACCCAGTTTAGCCATTGCGGTAGTGTTTCGGGCAAATGGTCTGGTGGACTAGGCATATTCATTCAAAATTTGTAGGTTTGCGCCGCCTATTACCGAAAGGCACCTAAGAAGACTTAAGGTAACAAGCGACAACACGAAGGGCGGCATATAGCCTAATTTTGTGTGTTTTGGTCTGAACCGCTAATCACTTCGACTTCGGCTGATTCGCCTTCTTCCGGCAATACCTGAACATTAGCTTTGGCTAGCGCTTTATGATTTAAACTCGCAAGCAGACGCGCAACGGTATCTCTCATTTCGCTGCGATGAACAATCATGTCGATCGCGCCGTGGTCTAGCAAAAATTCACTTCGCTGGAAGCCTTCTGGCAACGTAACGCGAACGGTTTGCTGGATCACGTTAGGACCAGCGAAGCCAACCAGTGCGTTTGGCTCAGCAATGTTGATGTCGCCCAGCATGGCAAGGCTTGCAGAAACACCGCCATAGATTGGGTCAATCATCACAGAAACATAAGGAATGCCCATCTGCTTCATACGCTCTAATGCTGCGGCAGTTTTGGCCATCTGCATTAAAGACATCAAAGATTCTTGCATCCGCGCACCACCACTGGTGGAAAAGCAGATCATTGGAATACGTTCTTCCATGGCAACGTTGGCAGCTTGGGCAAACTTTTCGCCGACGACTGAGCCCATTGAACCGCCAAGGAAACGAAATTCAAACGCCGCCAAAACGACTGGCATGCCTTTTAAGTGCCCCTTAACAGTGATTAAGGCTTCCTTTTCTCCGGTAGCTTTTTGCGCACTGGTGAGCCTGTCTTTGTACTTTCTGGTGTCTTTTACTTTGTATTTATCTTCGGACTCGATATCAGCAGCGATTTCAGTTTTTTCGCCTTCATCGAGGAAGATATCGATACGACGACGTGCGCCAATACGGATGTGATGATCACACTTTTGGCAAACCTCGAGGTTTTTCTCTAAGTCAGTTCGGTACAGCACTGCGCTGCATTTAGGGCACTGCTTCCACAGGCCTTCTGGGACGTTAGATTTGCGTTCTTCGCTTGAACCGCCCAATGAGGGTAATATTTTATCCAGCCAACTGACCATGATCTTTCCTAAATTTTATGTTCTTGCTTTCAGCGCACTCGAATAGCGTGGCGCCTTGTCTTTTACAAATTATTTTAATTTTTCAATGCGTCTAACGCTGTGCGTATATTGCCCATAAACCCGATAATTTCATTGCGAGTAACCTCTGGGTCGGACGAATTTTCTGTACTTTTGTGTATCAAATTCACAATGGCGGAGCCAATGACTACACCATCGGATACCGCGCCCACTTGAGCAGCTGATTGGGCGTCTTTGATGCCAAACCCAACACCGACAGGTAGTTCGGTGATTGATTTCAGAATTTTAACCTTACTTTTAACTTCAT
>JAESUM010000025.1 GCA_016763075.1 Pseudomonadales bacterium | reverse complement strand
GGAGCATCTGCAATGTGCTGTGGTTGTTCGACAGAGTTTTTGACACGTTGGCACTTCTTATTGTAGTTTCAAGTGTGTATAGGTGTTTAGGCACCCAACTGCCTCTACGTTAGTTCCTTATTGACCTTTTATTCGATCACAAGCATCAAGCAGGTATTTATTGCAGTTCCTTTTTTAAAATTATCAGTTTAAGATAACGCAAGTTACGTTGTAGCTTGGTTTTTTCAGTATCTCGTTTGGATTCGTAAAACCCTTGATCAAAGATTTCCCACTCTAGGCCTAAGGAATAGCCATATTTTCCACCGCCTAGCTCGCTCGTTAAATCACCGGTGGCATATAAACCGTTAAACGCAGTTATTTTGTTGACGAGCTGTTGGCGCTTGTCTCGTAATTTCTGAATACTTTCTACAATAGATTCAATAATTCTTTGCTGACTTTTGGGCGGGCCGAGAAAACTGCAAGGGAATATTATTGCGGCGTTACTTAATTCTTTTGTGGTTTCTACTTCTTGATTAGCCATTTCAAGGCTAGTGTTGGATGGGAAAACGGTTAGGTCTAACGGTTCGGCTGGTGATGGAGGTGCTGCATCAGAAACTATCACTGGCACCGGTATTGTTGTTATCTCTTCCGGCTTTAGCTGTAACAACGCCGCAGTATCTGGCTGCGTCTTTAATGTTGGCCTTGGTTCTATGGGGTACTTCGGGCTAGTGGTTACTAGCTTTATTGGGGCTGGTTTTGCAGCGATGTCTTCGGAAACTACCTCTTCAAGCTCTGCCACCACTTCTGCGAGTACCGCGGCATTCACATATACCGTACTAGTAGTCGGCGTAGTATTTGTTTCGATAAGTTCAGCGGTATCTGTAATAAGTGCATCTAACTGCGTTGGCTTCTTGACGTTTGCTTCTTCCGTTACAACCACACTTTCAACCATCGCTTCGCCATCGCTAACAACAGGTTTGTCATTGGTTAGTTCAACTGTTGTTTCAACTGTTTCCGCAACCTGTGCCACAGATGGTGTGATAGACGTAATTTCATCTTGGGCATACACTTCAAAGGCCGATGCCATCGAAGCTAGCACAAGCCAGCAGAGGGTCGTTTTTTTTAGCATATATCCGCGCGTTATTTATTTGGGTTCTTCAAATACTGTAGTTTGTGATCTCCATATTGAACAGCCCAGCGCAGGTTTACCCTAATGTGCGTGCGCTAATGTACGTACGCGAGTGTAAGCGCGCTGATTTATGTACTTAGTTGAACCCAACTCACTTCTTGCTCACCACGTTCTGCTGCAATGTATGCGGAGTCTCCGGTGATGGTTACAGAAAGCTCCATCGTTCGTTGCAGCAACGTCGCTAATGCTTTTATTTCTTCGTGGTTAAAGCGGTATATCAATGCGGGTAATTTTTCGAAATTTTCTTGAGATTGATCCCACCAAACATCTGATTTCGAATTAAAGCTATATACGCTGACACGCTGTGCAACACGGGTGGCTTTTTTTATTCGGTCCACCGCAGGCTCGCCAACGTCAATCCAATGTGAAGTTTGGCCATCGAGGGTTTTTTCCCAAATGGCAGGTTCATCGACATCCGATAACCCCTTACTGAATAAAAGGTGCTCTTCTGCATGAATGCAAAATGCCAACACTCGCGCCATGAGGCGTTCTTGGGTTTCCGACGGATGTTGTGCAAGGGTTAAGTTAAGACTGTCGTAGTGGTTTCGGTTAAGGTCCGACAAGGCAATATTCAACTTAAAGATGGTCGGTTTTAAAGCCACAAATTACTCCTAGGGGTTTCAATATTCAGTGGGTTGGCATCACATTAACCACGCCAATATTTCTTCAAAGCCCGCCATAATACAGCAGTCGCCGCCTAACATCGTTAGCGACTCTAATTAGGGCTAATCACTGAGCAAACCAACCTTCAGGTTTTCGGCTTTATAAATGACTTTTCCGGCGTGACTAACGGTGCCATCCGCAATACCCATAACCATCGGTTTACAAAAAACACGTTTGATATGAAGTTGATATTCAATGGAGCCGGCATCCGGGTATATTTTTCCAGAAAACTTAACCGCCCCTACCCCAAGCGCACGGCCTTTGCCTGGCAGGCCGGACCAACCTAGAAACACCCCAAGCAACTGCCATAGTGCGTCTAGCCCAAGGCACCCTGGCATTACCGGGTCGCCCTTAAAGTGACAATTAAAAAACCAATTCTGTGGGTCAATGCGAAGGTCGGCTTTTAGCAGGCCGCGCTGGTACAAACCACCACATTCGTCTATGTGGGTAATCCGGTCGATCATCAGTATTTGGGCGTTGGGTAGCTGTGCATTACCAGTACCAAAAAATCCGCCTTCTGACATTTCTAATATTTCGGTATTCGAATACTGCATTTGTTGCTCCATTTATTTGGGAGCTGCAGTGTTGGCTACAACGACTGATTGCTATTGTAAAAATCGGACTTAAAGCGCTGAGAAAATACCTTGGGGTTTTTAAATAGGTATTTTTTGTAATCATTTAACAGATGGGCCTGGTCGAAATAACCAAGCTCAATAGCAGTATTTAAGGTATTTTGCGGCTCATAATACAGCCAGCGGCAGGCATACTGAAGCCGAATAGTCTGACAAAACGACTGGGTACTCAGACCGGCGTATTGGCGAAACATACGGTTTTGGATGGCGGCGGCTCCAGCCAATTGTTTGCGCTAACCGTTCTACTTTAATCCGCCCCAAAGAGTTATAAACCAGCGCCAAAGCGTGATCAAAACGGCCCGACGGCTGAATATTTAAACGCGACAATAACCACTACTCGCATATATTCGCACGCTGCTCAAAGCTCGTTTGTATATAAATTTTTTGGTGCAGAGATGCAAAATTGCCGCAGTGTAAAAAGGCGGTATCGACAAACTCATTGGTGATTTCTTGCAGGTTTAGATCAAAAAAATGACGCAGGGCACCGGGGTAAAATCGAATTCCAAAACACTGCCCGGGCTCAAACAGCTGCACATCATGAGCCTGTTGCTGGGTGCCGCTTACCAAACTACCGTTTAGTCCAATATAGATTGCTTGGGTAGCGTCGGGCACAACGGGGTATGGCGTTGGCCGAACCGCGTTAATTTGCAGGTATGAATGAACAAATCGCTCGAGGCATTGGCCGCTGGTAGCTTGCTCTAACGTCAAGCCAAAACGCTGCAAACCGCTGGGGGTTAGCGTGGGTTGAAACGGGCGGTAAAGTGGTTCTATGGTCGGCTAATCAACAGACTAAAAAGCTGTATTCTATAGCGTTATTTCTTTCTTCGCGCTCTAAAAAAAAGCTGCATCTGTTCTTTGCAGTCGTGCTCTAGCACTCCGGCTTGCCACGTTATTTTGTGAGTGAGCGCCGGGGCATCTAATATTTGTAGTTGGCTTGTTACAGCCCCATTACGCGGCTCCGAGGCGCCAAACACTAAACGGCTGACCCGCGCATGCAGCAACGCACCGGCGCACATAGCGCAGGGTTCAATGGTCACATACAACGTGGTATCGGGTAGGCGGTAATTTTGAACGTTCGATGCGGCGTTACGCAACGCAATCACTTCTGCGTGGGCGCTAGGGTCGCAAGCGCTGATGGGCTGGTTCCAGCCGCTGCCGATGAGCTCGTTGTTTCTTACCAGCACCGCGCCAACGGGAACTTCGCCCTGCTGCGCCGCGTGTTGCGCAAGCTTTAGCGCACGCTCCATCCAGTATTGATCTTGCTCGGTAGCTTGAGTACTTTGAACCGTCTCAGACTGATTTAACGAATCAGACACGCCTACTCCCACTCGATGGTGGCCGGTGGCTTGCTAGAAATATCATAAGTAACACGAGCTACTTTCTCTATTTCATTGATGATTCGATTAGAGACTTTTTCTAATAAGTCGTATGGGAGGTGTGCCCAACGTGCTGTCATAAAATCGACAGTTTCTACGGCCCGAAGCGCAATCACGTATTCATAACGCCGCGCATCGCCCACCACCCCAACCGATTTAACCGGCAAGAACACTGCAAATGCTTGGCTGGTTTTATGGTAGTAATCCGCAGCGTGTAGCTCTTCAATAAAAATGGCATCGGCTT
>JAESUM010000024.1 GCA_016763075.1 Pseudomonadales bacterium | reverse complement strand
GATAACCCGACACCACCACAGCCAATGACAGCAACGGTTGAACCCGGGCGTACTTTCGCCGTATTGATGACCGCACCTAACCCGGTAGTCACGCCGCAGCCAATTAACGCTGCGCGGTCTAGCGGCATATCTTCGCGAATTTTAACCACAGCGTGCTCGTGTACTAACATCTGTTCAGCAAAGGAAGAAAGATTCGCAAACTGGTGAATCAATTGACCGTTTTGAGAAAGTCGTGGTTCGCTACCCTCCGCTCTGTTTACTTCAGGGCTTTGGCAGCGCGACATGTGGCCGGTTAAGCAGTGTTCACAGTGGCCACAAAATGCAGAAAGGCATGTAATAACGTGATCACCTGGTTTTATCCCGATCACCGCAGAGCCCACTTGCTCCACTATACCGGCTGATTCATGACCTAGAATAGTGGGTAATTCGCGTGGGTAAGTACCGTGTAGAATGTGTAAGTCACTGTGACAAACACCTACGGCAGACGTGCGTATAAGTACTTCGCGTGCTTGGGGTTTTGAAATTTGAACTTCTTCGATCTGAAGCGGGGCGTTAACCTCCCGCATAATGGCAGCCTTCATGTTGTGCATCCTTATGTCTATTATTGTTATTGAATGACGCGTCCGATGTGCCGCTATGTTGTAACAAATCACCAGCTAAATGCATACCCAAAACCACTAATCTGTTGAAAGCAATATAATTTCGGCCAGCATTTATCGCAAAACCGAATAACCCAGCCCTACAAAAGAAAACGCTGTATAGTGTGGCGCCTCTAAAACCAAGGTATTGATATGAAATTACTCGTTCGCAACCTCTCACGTAATGTCTCTGAAGCTGAGCTACTAAGCATGTTTGAAGAGATTGGCACCGTGCAATCTTGCACGATTGTATTAGATGCCGGGACTGGCCGCTCGAAGGGTTTTGGCTTTGTTGAAATGCCTAAGCCTGGTGATGCCAAGCGTGCAATCAAAGCACTCAATGGCAAAGAGATTGACAGCATTAAACTGCGGGTTAAAAAAGCAGAAGAGAAGCCGGCTGAACCCAATGCTGACGAAACCAGCAGCGACGCTTAAAGGCGTACCTTCGCGCGTATGAACTACTCCAGCAACCATGACCCGCTACACGGCGTGACGCTCAAAACGATTGTCACGCGCTTACAAGAAAAGTATGGTTGGCAAGGCCTCGCCGATAGAATTCGGATTAACTGCTTTAGTCATGACCCAAGTATTCAATCGAGTTTAAAGTTTTTGCGCAAAACGCCCTGGGCAAGAAAGAAAGTAGAAGCGCTTTATATACGAACTAAATGGCCTGCTTTGACGCAAGAGCAAAGCCCAGTGAAAAAGCCTGTGACGGATTCCAAGTCCGAGGCAAAGCCTAGTTCAAAGCCTAGTTCAAAGCCTAGTTCAGAACCAAAATCACAGCCTAACCCTGAACCTAATAAGAAAAACGTAGTATCAAGCCCCTGGGCTGATGCGGCTAACAACCGGTCTAAAAAATAACTGGCGAGATAATAACTGGTGGAATAAGAACTGGGTTACTAGCAGCCCGAATTAGCAACAGCCATTGGTTATTTAAGCAAATCTAGCGCCACCGCTTCAGCCACTTTTATGCCATCAATAGCAGCAGATAATATCCCACCGGCGTAGCCTGCGCCCTCTCCTGCTGGGTATAAGCCCGCGGTATTTTTACTCTCAAAATCTTTTTCACGTTTTATACATATCGGTGACGATGTGCGTGTTTCTACGCCGGTTAACACCGCATCCGCCATCGAGAACCCTTTGATCTGCTTATTAAACTCGGGGATCGCTTCGCGTATCGCAGCTACCGCAAAATCAGGTAACAGTTTGGATAGATCACCATAGGTAACCCCAGGCTGATATGAAGGTGTAATAGAGCGCGCACCCGTGGAGGGTTTATCCTTCAAAAAATCACCTACCAACTGTGCCGGGGCGTTGTAATCGCCGCCGCCAAGCTCATAGGCAAGTGTTTCTAAATCACGCTGCAGGTCAACGCCAGCAAGAATATGCTCTGGGTAATCTTGTTCTGGGGTAATGCCTACAACAATAGCGGCATTGGCATTGCGCTCATTACGTGAATATTGCGACATGCCGTTCGTCACGACTCGCCCGGGTTCAGAGGTGGCTGCTACCACAGTGCCACCGGGGCACATGCAAAAGCTGTAAACGCTGCGGCCGTTATCGCAGTGGTGTACCAATTTGTAATCTGCGGCCCCTAAAATGGCGTTACCGGCTTCTTGCCCAAAACGAGCGGCATCAATAACCGATTGCGGGTGCTCAATACGAAAGCCAATCGAAAAGGGTTTAGGTTCAATATAAACGCCCTGCTCTAGCAGCATTTCAAAGCTATCGCGGGCACTGTGGCCAATGGCTAAAATCACATGGCGGCTGTGCAAGGTTTCGCCGGTTTGTAGGGTTACGCCGCTAATTTGGCCTGAGCGCTCGGCCTGATTTACATCACCGGAGGTTTCACGGTGAATGGTTTCAACCTTTGCGCCAAACCTGATTTCACCCCCCAAGGCAATGATCTCTGCGCGCATGTTTTCCACCATTTTGACTAACTTGAAGGTGCCAATATGGGGTTTGCTATCAATCAAAATTTGCGCCGGTGCACCGGCTTTTACAAACTCAGTGAGTACCTTTCGGCCCAGATGCTTTTTATCTTTTACTTGGCTGTATAGCTTGCCATCGGAAAAGGTACCCGCACCACCTTCGCCGTATTGAACGTTAGATTCTGTGTGCAGGTTGCCCTTACGCCACAAGTCCCACGTATCTTTGGTGCGTTGTTTAACCTCTTGGCCACGCTCCAGCACAATGGGTTTTAGCCCCATTTGAGCCAACACCAATGCCGCTAAAATACCGCAAGGCCCAAACCCAATGATGATAGGCCTTTGTTGATGCGATTGTGGGAATGTCGCGCTGGGTTCGGCTACAAACTTGTAGCGGGTATCCGGTGAAATACGCACAAACGATTGTTTCGCAAATTGCTGCAAAATAGCCGCTTCGTCTGTGGCTGATAACTCAACATCGATTTGGTAAATCAGCAGAATATTGGTTTTTTTACGTGCGTCGTAACTGCGTTTGAATACTGTAATGTTGAGCAGCTGTTGCTCCGATACTTGCAGTTTTTGGGCAATAGCGACAGCCAAGTCGGCTTCAACGTGGTGAAGCGGAAGTTTAATTTCTGTAAGTCGTAACATTTATGTGGAGCCGGTTAGAGCGTTAAAATTTGGGTGTTAGCGTTATGCGAAGGAGCCAGCGGCATAACCCGAAGACCATGCCCATTGGAAGTTAAACCCGCCAAGGTGGCCACTGACATCAAGCACTTCGCCAATAAAATAGAGCCCTTTTTGCTGCTTGGCTTCCATTGTTTTAGAGCTGATTGCACCGGTATCTACCCCGCCAAGGGTTACCTCTGCGGTGCGATATCCTTCGCTGGCTGATGGTTTTAGTTGCCAGTTGTTTAGCTGGCAGCCAATCTCTTTGAGCTGCTGGTCACTCCATTGTGCTAGCGGTTCGTAGCCTAATTTTGGCCACCATAACTTCTGAATTTCTAGCACAAGACTCTTTGCTAACACCTTGTTTAATAGAGTGTTTAATCTTGATTTTCCGTTATCAGACTTAGCTTTAATCAGCCAATCAACCGCGTCAATTTCTGGTAATAGGTTGATCGAAATTGAATCTCCGGGATACCAATAATTAGAAATTTGCAAAATAACGGGGCCACTCATACCTCTATGGGTGAACAGTATGTTTTCTCTGAAGGAGTATTCGTTGCAGCTAACTTCTACGTCGAGGGCTAATCCAGAAAGCCGTTCGCACATCATTTTGGTCGCAGAGCTAAACATTAACGGAACAAGCCCTGCTCGGCGTTGGGTAAGCGCTATCTCAAACTGACTGGCAATCTCATACCCAATGCCACTGCCGCCCAAAGAAGGTATTGATAACGCGCCAGTGGCGACCACCAGTGAGTTGCAGGTAATTTTAGTTTGCTGGCTTGCATCCGAAAACCCATTCACGCTGAGTGTATATGGGTGCTCGCTGCTCACGTCTATGTCATCTGAGCCGCTGGCGGAGCATTTAATGGTGCCAACTTCGCAGGACTCACGAATCTCTACGCCCACTTCATCGCACTCGGATTTAAGCAAAGCCAAAATCTCTTTGGCGGAGCCTACGCAGAACAACTGCCCATGGCGGCGCTCTTCGGTGACAATGTTGTACTTTTGCACCAACGCTATAAAGTCCCACTGGGTGTAGCGGTTGAGCGCAGAGATACAAAAGTGTTTGTTCGCAGAAATATAGTTTTCTGGCTCAACGCTGTAATTGGTGAAGTTACAACGACCACCACCAGACATCAGTATTTTTTTACCGATCTTATTTGCACGCTCCAACACCAACACGGTTCTACCACGCCGAGCAGCCGTGGCAGCACACATGAGCCCCGCTGCGCCTGCTCCTAATATGACTACCTCGTATTGTTCCAAAAGACGGTTCCGCGTAAGAAAACTTGAGCTACATCCAAGGCATAGAAGAAACAGCAGTCACTACCTTAGGTGAAATTTTGCGCCATTCTATGCGAATTTAGCCTAAGGCACTATTCACATTCATATCAGGCTGAATGGATATCGATCAAGCCAGCGAATAGCGCTACAAGTAGCATTCAATAAGGGCCGATATTGAAGCCCAAAGGATAGCTAATCTTGACCAGAACAGCCCTGAGTGTTAGATTTCCTCGTCTGTTTTCGAATGAAAGCAGTGCTCGAATCATAGCTCTATAAATACAAATAACAGTACGAGCTTTTCATCAGTAATT
>JAESUM010000023.1 GCA_016763075.1 Pseudomonadales bacterium | reverse complement strand
CCCGCACCCGCACCCGCACCAAAAAAGAAAAAACCATCACCCTGGGATAACGCAACCAGCAAACACACACCACGAACATAATATCGTGCATAAAAAAGCCTGCCTGATTCTTATATCGAAATCAGGCAGGCTTTTTATAAGTGTAGAAAGCAGACTATTTATTTACTGGATGCAATCGCACCGGTAAGTTTGAAAACCCTTTAATGAAGGTCGATTTATTGCGCTCTGGAGTTCCAACCACTTCAATTTTATCAAAGCGTTTTAAGATTTCTTCCCAAATAACTCGCAGCTGCATTTCCGCTAACCGGTTCCCCATGCATCGATGAATACCGAAGCCGAATGACAAATGCTGACGTGGTTTTTTCCGATCAATAATAAATTCATAGGGTTGGTCAATCATCTCTTCATCTCGATTGCCCGAGACGTACCACATCACCACGCGGTCACCTTTGTTAATTTGTTTACCGCCTAAGGTGGTATCCACTAAAGCAGTTCGAGCCATATGGGTAAGAGGTGTTTGCCAGCGAATAATTTCAGGCACCAACGTTGTTACCAAGTCTGGGTTCGCACGCAATTTGTCGTATTGATCTGGGAACTCATTTAGCGCCAATACGCTTCCAGAAATAGAGTTGCGAGTGGTATCGTTACCGCCAACAATCAACAACGTTAGGTTGCCCAAAAACGTTGCCGGGTCCATGTTACGTGTATTTTCACCATGGGCCAGCATTGAGATCAGGTCAAAACTTGGCTCGGCATTCACCCGTTCATTCCAAAGCTTTGTAAAGGCAGGCAAGCATTCTTCCCATAAGATACGTTCGCGTTCTTCGTCTGAAGAAACCATTCCGTCGATATCTGGGTTTGATGTAGCAATATCGGACCAATAGGTTAGTTTGCTGCGCTCCTCAAAGGGGAAATCAAACAGAGTCGCTAGCATTTGGGTAGTAAGCTCAATCGAAACTTTATCTACCCAGTTAAAGGTTTCATTCAGCGGCAATGAATCCAGTATCGATGCGCAGCGCTCGCGAATGATCGGCTCTAATACTGCCAAGTTGCTTGGCGCGACCACCCCTTGCACTGCAATCCTTTGCTTGCCGTGTTCAGGTTCATCCATTGATATAAAACTGGGTCGGTCGACTTTTTCCATTCGCCGCCGAATAGAAACGCCGCCATCTTCAGATGAATAAAGATCAGGCCGACTTTCGACTTCCATAATATCTTTGTATTTTGTAACCGACCAGTAAGGGCCATTTTCCATTGAGTCTGGGCAAAAATGTACCGGCGCTTCTTTTCTCATTCGGTCAAAAAAAGACCAAAATGTATTGGTATGAAACAGCGCTGATTGAGCAATGTCGTAATCTTTAAGGTCAATGGAATAAGCGTCGCGCCCGTACATATTTCGTGGGTCACGCTCAGCTTTTTTTATTAACTTTTCTGTGATGGTACTCATTATCATTTCTCCGAATTATTATTTTTATTTTAAAACTATTCGGTATAAAACATTCGTGCGGTGCTACGCATTGTCATTGGCTTCAGCCCAAGTGCAAACGCTATCGCAATAGTATTACCTGCGGCGCAATTTCACGGGCAATTCTGCAAAGCCTTTTATAAAGGTAGAATGGTTTCGAACAGGCTCGCCGACAACTTCAACCATGCTAAACCGGCTTTGTATTTCTTCCCAGGCGATACGAATTTGCATTTCTGCCAAGCGATTACCCATACAACGGTGAATGCCAAAACCAAATGAAAGGTGCTGACGTGGTTTGTCACGGTCAATAATAAATTCATTGGCTCGGGTGATCATATCTTCGTCTCGATTCCCCGAAACGTACCACATAACAACCTTGTCACCTTTGCTTATCTTTTGCCCTGCTAACTCAGTGTCCTTCGTGGCCACTCTCATCATATGCGTAAGCGGGGTTTGCCAGCGAATAATTTCCGGTACTAATTTTGGAATAAGCTCAGGGTTGTCTCGTAATTTTTGATATTCCTTTGGGTTCTGATTTAATGCCAGCACACCGCCAGATAGCGAGTTTCGAGTGGTGTCATTGCCACCAATGATCAATAAAATCAGGTTACCCAAAAATTCCATCGGCTTCATATTACGGGTAGCTTCGCCATGGGCCAGCATTGAAATAAGGTCGTTTTTGGGCGGTTCATTAACGCGTTCGTTCCAAATCTCCGTAAATGCAGCAAGACATTCAAGCATGACAGCTTCGCGCTCTTCATCGCTGCCAACAAGCCCTTCAGGCCCAGGGGTAGACGTAGCTACATCGGACCAAAAAGTTAGCTTATGGCGCTCTTCGAAAGGAAAATCAAACAAAGTCGCAAGCATTTGGGTAGTTAGTTCAATGGAGACACGCTCGACCCAATTAAACGTTTCACCAATGGGTAATGAATCTAGAATATCGCCAACACGGCTACGAATCAGTGGTTCGAGCAGCGCTAAATTAGTGGGGGCTACAACGCCCTGCACGGTTTTACGCTGCATGCCATGATCAGGCTCATCCATACGAATAAAGCTGGATGTCTTGAGATTATCTACCGCTCTAGTTAATAGCGAGATCCCTTGGGCAGAAGAGTAGGTATCGGCGTCACCTTCTACCGTCATGATGTCTTTGTATTTGGTTACCGACCAATAAGGACCGTGTTCCGAGGATTTGCAGTAATGAACAGGAGCTTCATCACGTAGCCGTTCAAAAAAAGGCCAAAAGGAATTGGATTCAAATAGATCGGCTTGCGCCACATCAAATTCCTCTAGTGGAATAGAGTATGGGTCTCGACCAACCATAGGGTTGCTTTTTTGAATGACAGCGCTCATCTGAAAGCCCTCTTCAGGTTCTAATAAAGATGTATTCGCATGACCTGCAAATACGATGATGTACAGCAGACTTCCTTCATTCAACGCTAAGCTCAATAAAAGAGCCCAACGCCAAACAAAGGAAAGTGTGAGGTTAACCGATGGTAAGCGTTAACTTACAAAGGGTGTACTCGAACGGGAAGCTCAGAATAACCTTTAACGAAGGTTGAACTGTTACGAACAGGCTCACCCACCACTTCAATTTTTGAGAAGCGTTTTTGGATCTCTTCCCAAACGATTCGAAGTTGCATTTCGGCTAAACGGTTACCCATGCAGCGGTGAATACCAAAACCAAAAGAAAGATGCTGGCGCGGTTTGGCGCGATCAATAATGAAGTCATCTGCATTTTCGATGGCGTCACTGTCACGGTTACCCGAAACGTACCACATCACTACTTTGTCGCCCTTCTTAATATTCTGGCCATTTAACACAGTGTCTTGAGTCGCAGTACGACGCATATGGGTCAACGGTGTTTGGTATCGAATGATTTCAGGAATCATTTTTGGAATCAGTTCAGGATTCTCGCGTAGTTTTTGATACTCGTCAGGGTTTTCATTCAAGAACAACACACCACCGGTCAACGAATTACGCGTCGTGTCGTTACCACCAACGATCAGTAGCATCAAATTACCCAAAAATTCGTACGGCTGCATGTTCCGGGTAGATTCACCGTGGGCCAACATAGAGATCAAATCATTCTGTGGTGGCTCATTTACGCGCTCGTTCCAAAGTTTGGTGAACGATTCGAGGCACTCAAGCAAAACAGCTCTACGCTCTTCAATGGTTTCAACCAATCCATCGGGACCAGGTGTGGTCGTAGCGACGTCAGACCACCAGGTAAGTTTACGGCGATCTTCAAATGGGAAGTCAAAAAGAGTCGCTAGCATTTGTGTTGTTAGCTCTATAGAAACCAAATCAACCCAGTTAAACGTCTCACCTACTGGCAATGAATCTAGGATAGTTCCTACACGCTCACGAATGATAGGCTCAAGTATTGCTAAGTTAGTTGGTGCAACCACACCTTGAACAGTTTTACGCTGGTCGCCGTGGGTAGGCTCATCCATTGCAATAAACATTGAAACAGGGAACTCTTCAGTGGCCATTTCAACAATGCCAATGCCATCGGCAGATGAATACACCTCAGCATTGTTTTCCACTTCCATAATATCTTTGTAACAGTTAACCGACCAAAACGGGCCGTACTGTGAATTTTCACAGTAATGTACCGGAGCTTCTTTACGAAGGCGTTCAAAAAACGGCCAAAAAGCATCTGCTTTAAATAGCGCAGGTTGAGCAACATCGATTTCATCCAACGGAATTGAGTACGGATCCCTACCCAGCATTGTGTCAATCTCTTCTTCCATTACTGCACTCATCACGACTCTCCTTAGGTTAGATTCATTGGCATTCAGCCAATATATGCGGTTTTAACTCAGCTTGTGTTCAGTCGTACCGCGTATTTTCCACAGTATTTACTATACACCATTTTCAGTTAACGCGAATTTCGCCGTTTCGAAAAAAGCAGCCTGACGAACTGGTTACTCAGCGGTTGTGTTTTTCCTGGGGTATTACAGGCAATATCCATCGACGAATTCACAGGACTTGCTTTTGGGTCATTTATAAGTGCTGTTACAGCTACGTGAAACGGGAATGATAACGAGGTAGGTTTTTTGCGGGTTACTTTGGACTTGAAGTAAACAGTGTACGGAGCTGTACAAATGCTCTGAGTTGACTAAGCCTCTCGGTACGACTAGCCATATAAAAGCCATTGATCACTTGATGACAATTTGTAGCCGTTTATGGAACGATACAAATTGTCCGTTAAAAAATGACTACGTCCGTATGCTTGATATTATTTGAAGAGCCCACCAAAACATTCAGCTGGCATTAAGAGCAATAGCCTAGATTGTACGAGTATACTGAAGCCAATGTGATGAGAGTACTTAACTACAAACTTTCTGCCTGCGGCTTACCTTTTGATAGCAACCAACGACAAAATTCAGACATAAAAAAGGCGGGCTTATTATAAATAAGCCCGCCCTTAAATTTCTATCTTAAGCTATTGCTTAAAATTGGAACTCAGGCAAACGAATGATCAATCCTTCCATTTCATCTGTTACTGGCATTTGGCAGCACAGGCGAGAAGTTTCTGCACGATCAGGGTTAAGGCTCATGATGGCCTCTTCTGAATCATTGGTTCCACCAACTTTTTTGAACCAATTTTCTTCAACATATACGTGGCAAGTAGCACATGCACACTCGCCGCCGCAATCTGCATCAATACCTGGTACCAGGTTATCAACTGCAGCATGCATTACGCTAGTGCCGTTTTCAGCATCAACTACAATTTCTTCGCCATCGTGTTTTATAAAAGTAATCTTTGTCATTTTCTGATTCAACTCCAGTTAAAAATTTTTTATAAGTCGACGGGCGTTATCTTAGCAAAGATCACGCCCGCTTTGTGAACTCTATATCGTATATAACTATTACTTAGCTAACGGTCTAAGTTGAACAGGAAGCTCAGCGTAACCACGTACAAATGGCGAGAAGTTCCGGACTGGTTCGCCAACCACGTCTACTTTATCAAAACGCTTCAAAATTTCTTCCCAAGCGACACGTAGTTGCATTTCTGCCAAACGGTTACCCATGCAGCGGTGAATACCAAGACCAAACGACAAATGCTGACGAGGGCGTGGACGATCAATGATGAAGTCATCTGCTTGATCAATGTGCTTAGCATCTCTGTTACCAGAGATGAACCACATAGCTACTTTGTCGCCTTTTTTAATGTTTTGACCGTTCAAAACATAATCTTCAGTCGCTGTTCGACGCATATGCGTTAGCGGTGTTTGGTACCTAATAATTTCAGGAACCATTGTGTTGATCAAAGAATGATCGTTACGTAGCTTTTCGTATTGATCAGGGTTCTGATTCAAAAAGTACACGCCGCCAGAAAGTGAATTACGAGTAGTGTCGTTACCACCAATGATCAACAACATTAGGTTGCCCATGAATTCCATGGGGCCCATATCACGAGTTTCTTTGCCATGCGCTAACATTGAAATTAAGTCACCTTTAGGTGGCTCATTTACACGCTGATTCCAAAGCTCAGTGAACGCAGGAAGACATTCGGTAAGCAGAATGTTTTGACGCTCTTCAATAGATTGAATGAGTGCATCAGGACCAGGAATGGTGGTTGCAACATCTGACCAGTAAGTCAGTTTGCGACGCTCCTCGAATGGAAAATCAAACAATGTTGCAAGCATTTGCCCCGTTAGTTCGATCGATACTTTATCTACCCAGTCAAACGTTTCGTTTGCTGGTAGCGCATCAAGAATTTCACCAATACGTTCACGAATAATAGGTTCCATAGTCGCTAGGCTTGTTGGTGCAACGATACCTTGAACAGTTCGACGTTGGTCGCCGTGCTTAGGCTCATCCATCGCGATGAACATAGAGATATCGAAGTTTTCTTCTGGGTCTACCAAAGTAATACTTGGCTCTGAAGAGAATACTTTAGGATTGTTTTCAACTTCTAAAATGTGCTCGTAGGAGCTAACTGACCAATAAGGGCCATTTTCAGAATCTTTGCAATAATGTACGGGTGCTTCTTTACGTAATCGTTCAAAAAAGCCAAATTGCGTATCTGAATAAAACAACTCAGGTTGAGATACATCGTAGTCCTCTAGAGGAACGCTGTAAGGGTCTTTACCAAACATGTGATTATATTCTTGCTCAGCTACACTCATAATTAATTTCCTAATCGTTAAAACTTGTAAATATGGCTGCGCCGGCTCATCCAAGACCATGGCTGATCTATGCTTTGAAACCGACACTCACTCTCTTAGTCCACTCTAGGCGATACGCAAGGGACTTTATCAGCTTTCATTATCAGATTGCAAGATAGTAGGACAATTTGACAATGACCGCATTTCACATCGACCGAGAACAACTAACGTGGATCTCGATCATTAAATGGCAGTCTATTCAGGCAATACGAGATCCTTTAGTGGGATCCCCGCGTCGGTAATACCATCAAGGTTCAATTTCTTACCATACAGCTGTTTGCCTGCCATAAAATCGGCTGGGTTATTCACAGCATCAACCGCTACAAGCGCACCATCCTTTAAATATAGAACAGAAAACTTATTTGCTGCCTTATCTCCGCGAACAACTTGGGTATCGCCATCGGCTGAGAAACCAACCATTTGTAACTTGAGGTCGTATTGATCAGACCAAAACCACGGTACAGCGGCATAAGTCTTGTCTTTACCCATCATATTGGCTGCAACCACACGCGCTTGATCCATAGCGTTTGGCACAGATTCTAAACGCAGGCGGCGTCCTAAAATAGGGTTGGGGTGATTTGCACAATCGCCGGCAGAATACACATCTTCAACAGACGTACGGCAACGCTCATCAACAACAATACCGTTGTCACATTCGATGCCTGCATCAACAGCCAATTCAGTATTGGGGATGATGCCGATACCAACAATCACCATATCTGCTTCGATTTTATCATCGCCGCAACATACATGAGTTACGGTATCCGTTCCTTCAAAGCCACTGACTCCGGTATCTTTCAGCAACTTAACTCCATGACCTGAATGCAAGTCATCATAGAATTCACTCATTTCCGGTGTCGTTACACGTTGAAGAATCCGGTCTGCAGCTTCCAGCACGGTGACATCTAAACCACATGTTTTGGCTACCGAGGCTACTTCTAAGCCGATATAGCCACCACCTACAATGACCAGCTTTTTGCCCGGTGCCATTGCATTTTTAATTTGGTCAACATCATCTAGTGTACGTAGGTAGAAGATCCCTTTCAGGTCACTGCCTTTAATGTTGAGGATGCGCGCTCGGCTGCCAGTGGCTATTAGGAGCTTACTGTACGCGACCACTTCACCGCCTTCTATGGTGACAGTTTTAGCAGCGGTATCGATTTTCTCAGCACGCTGATTGGTTTTCATCGTGATATTCTTGTCACCGTAGAACTTCTCTGCTCGCAAAAATACCCGCGCGCCATCGTGACCGGCTAAATATTCCTTCGACAGTATCGGCCGAGAATATGGAACATGAGGCTCTTCACCGATGATGATAATCTCTTCATCACTTCCTTCTTGCCGAAGGCTAGCTGCCGTCTGCCCCGCTGCTTGGCCTGCGCCAATAATTACAATTGCCATATTCTCTCCTGTCGCTACTACTTAACTAATTATCTAAATGAAATTGGAGGTTAGAAATCCAAAACCCAGCGATTATAAACAACCTTCCCCCAATAGAAACCAACCAATATCAATTACGCGTCAATTTTTGCCGATGCTGTGCCTGATACCACTTCTTCGCCTTTCTGATTCTTGGTAGACACTTCTAAATCAACAAAGTGCTGACCGCCCTCTTCTCGCAGCTCTTTTACAGTGGCTGTCGAAGTTAGATCATCTCCTGGCCATACTTGCTTAGAGAAACGAACGCCAAAATTAGTTAGCCGTCCATCACCCACGTAATTGGTGAGCATTTTTCCAGTCATACCCATCGTCAGCATCCCATGGGCAAATACGGTTGGATAACCCGCTACTTGAGTCGCAAATACTTCATCACTGTGAAGTGGGTTGTAATCGCCTGAAACACCCGCGTACTGTACTAATTGGGTACGTTTCAAATCTTCAACGATCACTTCTGAATGAGTATCGCCTACGTTTAATTGCTTTGCACTTAATGACATTTCAGGCTCCTATTGCGCTACTGCACGTTCAGTTTGAACACCAACAGAGCGGGCCGTCACCACCAACTCACCTTTTTGATCACGATATTCAGTGATGCTTTCGCGGAATTTCAGTTTGCCTGATCGGCGCCCTTCCTTTTCCCAGGTTTTACCCTCTTTGGTCGTCGAGGTCAGCACATCACCCGGTTGTAAGTTTTTGTGGTACTCATAATGCTGCTCAGCGTGTAGACCACGGCCACTGCCAGTATCTTCACCTTCTTTCTTTTTTATACCCGTAGCTTCTTTACCTGAACCAAACCAAGGCTGGCCGATTTTTGGCCGCATGGTGTTGTCTGGGTTAAATTGCGCACTGGCTTGCACGAATGTCGGCGGGGCAATCACACTACCCGGCTCAGTTTTTTCAGCCGCGTCGGCATCATGATAAATTGGGTTTGCATCACCAATTGCATGTGCAAACAACATAATATGGCCGGCTTCTACCGGAAATTTGTTAGCTGCCACGAGTCAACTCCTTCTCATTGTGATAAAAAAGACCGATCCTAAGCAATGAAACACAAGGATTCAAGTAGAATTGTCCTACAAAACTTGGAGCTAGCATCTCTGGCCATTACAATGGGCGATTTTTTGGTACCGCTTAGATCATGCATCCACCCAAAGTCGGTTTTATCAGCCTTGGCTGCCCCAAGGCACTGGTTGACTCAGAACGAATTCTCACTCAACTGCGCATCGAAGGTTACGAGATAACCCCCGAGTACAAAGGCGCTGGTTTGATCATCGTCAATACCTGCGGGTTTATCGATGCCGCAAAGGCCGAGTCGCTTGCCACCATCAGCGAAGCACTTGAAGAAAACGGCCGCGTTATTGTGACTGGCTGCATGGGTGTTCGTGAAGACGACGTCGCACAAATAGACGACCGAGTACTTTCGGTGTCCGGCCCACAGGCCTACGAACAAGTGATGTCGGCAGTGCACGAGCACTTGCCTTACCAAGCACAACACGACCCACTGCAGTCACTGGTACCGCCTCAAGGCATTAAGCTGACTCCACGTCATTACGCCTATTTGAAAATCTCCGAAGGCTGCAACCAAAAGTGCAGTTTTTGTATTATTCCATCAATGCGCGGACGGCTAGTGAGCCGCCCGATTGCGGATGTATTGACCGAAGCACAAGGCTTGGTTAATTCCGGTGTGAAAGAGCTATTGGTGATCTCGCAAGACACCGGGGCATACGGCGTTGATACCAAATACAAAATGGACTTTTGGAACGGTCAGCCGATCAAAACCCGTATTCAAGAACTGATGGTCGCGCTGGGTAATATGGGCGTTTGGGTGCGTTTGCATTATCTGTACCCCTACCCGCATATCGACAAACTACTGCCATTGATGGCTGAAAATAAAATCGTGCCTTATTTGGATATCCCATTCCAGCATGCCAGCCCGCGTATTTTAAAGCTGATGAAGCGCCCCGGCGATACCGACAAAATATTAAAGCGTATCGCTAAATGGCGCGAGATCTGCCCAGACATCTGCATACGCAGCACGTTTATTGTTGGGTTCCCTGGCGAGACCGATGAAGACTTCGAAATGCTGCTAGATTTTATCGAAGAAGCAGAGCTAGACCGAGTCGGCTGTTTTCAGTATTCCCCCGTCGATGGCGCAGATGCCAACGACTTACCGGAGCATGTACCCGACGAGATCAAACAACAACGCTTTGACGAGTTTATGGGGCTTCAGCAGCAAATTAGCGCCGCTAAACTGCAAAACAAAATTGGCTCAATCCAACAGATATTAATTGATTCGCAAACCGATATCGGCGCAGTGGGTCGCACCTATGCCGATGCGCCAGAAATTGATGGTGTTGTGCACATTGAAACCGACCTACTACTGAACCCCGGCGATCTCGTCACCGTAACCATTACCGCTGCCGATGAATATGACCTTTGGGGCACGCTAGACTAGCCCCCAGCGCCCGCTCCAAGCCAGGCAAAGGCCAAGCCACGCTGAATATTCTTAACCAATATTAAGGATATTCAGCTTTCCGTAATGTTCTTCGCTTGAATCGCTGCTGTCTGCCGCTGTAGCTCCCGCTGAGCCATCAACGCTGCTCGTATCTGCTACTTTCATTTGATCAAAATCAAACAGGTTACGGTCGGCCAAGTGCGATGGCACTACATTTTGAATGCTAGAAAAAATCACATCCAAACGGCCCGGCTGTTTGCGCTCCCAATCTTGTAGCATCCCTTTAATCACCTGGCGTTGTAGGTTTTTTTGCGACCCACAAAGGTTGCACGGAATAATGGGAAACTGCTTGAGCTGGGAGTACGCTTCGATGTCTTTCTCTTTGCAATACGCCATCGGCCTAATCACAGTGTTTTTACCGTCATCGCTGAGTAATTTAGGCGGCATCGCCTTGAGCTTTCCACCGTGAAACATATTCAGAAACAAGGTTTCCATAATATCGTCACGGTGATGGCCCAGTGCAATTTTGGTTGCGCCAATTTCTTCGGCAAAGCTGTATAAAATTCCGCGCCGTAATCTTGAACACAAACCACAAGTGGTTTTGCCCTCGGGTACTTTTTCTTTCACGATGCTGTAGGTATCGCGCTCAACAATATGGTATTCGATACCCACGCTTTCCAAATATTCCGGTAATACGTGCTCGGGAAAACCAGGTTGTTTTTGATCCAGGTTCATCGCAATCAGTTCAAAATCGATCGGTGCATGCTTTTGCAGGTTCATTAGTACGTCCAGCATGGCGTAGGAATCTTTACCGCCAGACAAACAAACCATCACCCGATCACCGGGCTCGATCATGCTGAAGTCTTCAATCGCTTTGCCGACATTTCTGCGTAATCGCTTGTGCAGCTTGTTAGTATCAGCCCGCTGTTTCTTTGAGTGCTCCACAATCATCAATATACCTGTTCGACCAAACTGACAAAAAAGCGGATTTTATACGAAAAACCACCCGCTCACACACTCAACTCGCAACCATTGACCCAACCCATGAAAAAACCTGTCATCATTTTTATTCCCGGCTTCAAAGGAAGCTTCCTACGGGAGAACCACAATGGCCGTTTGGTGTGGCCATCGGTATGGCAAATATACTTGGGAAACAAATCTTTACAGCTACCAATCGGTGCTGAGCAAACCGGCTGCCTTACGCTCGATTCAACCAAAGTACTCGATAAAATCAGTCTCATACCCGGTCTAGTCGAGATTAAATTTTATCAACGATGGTTAAAAGCGCTTCAACAAAATTTCGGTCAAACCCATGACATCATCGGGTTAGATTACGACTGGCGCCAAGACAACATTCACGCCATCACTAAATTGGCGAAACTAGTGGCTCAACTGAACAAAGATGGTCGCCGCTCGATCACCCTCACGGCGCACAGCATGGGGGGCATCATTGCGAGTTATTACCTGCGATACGGGCATCAGGGCTTTGCTGACGCACAGGAGAATTGGAGCGGAGCCCAACAGGTAGACCGGGTGATTTTTGCAGGAGTGCCGTTTCGTGGAACCGCATCGATGTTCAGAAGCATTCAAATTGGCATGCGCACAGAGAAAAACCGGCGCCTATTGTGTCAGTCGGCAATCGCTTCTTTTCCCTCTAGCTATCAGCTTCTGCCAAAAATGGATGTATCGTTTCTCAGCAAATTAGATAGTTCATCGCTCGAACAAAATATTTTCGATATGCAAAATTGGCGCGCGAATCGCTGGGGGTTAATGCAACCCTATCAAAGTTTGGAAGGCTTAAGCTTTGCAGATCAGCGTTCAGCAGCTTCAATTTCAACCATTCGAAACCCAGAAACTAAAAGCACTGCAGCTGAAATTTTCACGCAAGCGCAGCTAAATCTAGCCTCGCAATTGATGGGGAGGACCCACAGCCCTGTGGCGACAGAAATACCGAGGGGTTTGGAGGTTCTCAATGTGATTGGCAAAGGCTACGACACGCCAAACAGAATTTACGTTGAGCAAGACCAACAAGGATGCTGGAAGATCCTCAGTAGCCAGGAAGCCAAACAGCGCCCTGATGCTCCCTCACCCCACCAGCTTTATGATGACGGTGACTATAACGTTACGGTAGCTTCCGCTACGTTGCCGTACTCGTTTAGCGCCGGCGCTGCGCAAACCATCTACAGCAACCATGAGCACAGCGCACTTTATGATGACCGGTTAATCCAGCAGCAAGTCATTGCGTTTATCCGTAGTTAACTGGGCTGCTTTCTATCCCTAGCATTCTGCTGTACGGGGTACAAGAAACATGCCTCACGCACCTTATCCCCAGTACTTTGGAAATTAATCTGAAGGAGTAAGAATTTCAACCTGTGAACTTAACGCTGGAGTGAAAATTTTGTACAACACCGGCACTAGAAGCAAGGTCAAAAACGTCGAGACTATCAACCCACCAATAATGGCCCAACCCATTGGCGCCCACATGGTGCTGCCCGAAAGTGTCAGCGGTAACAAACCGCCAATAGTGGTTAACGTCGTTAACACAATCGGTTGAAAACGGATTTTTGCGGCTTGCAGAATCGCCTCGGTTACCGGCTCGCCGTCGGCAATACGTCCGTTAGCGAAATCGACCAGGATAATGGAGTTATTCACCACGATACCAATTAAGCTTGTCAGCCCAACAAATGCAGTAAACGAGAAGGTATAACCGGTAATCAACAGCGCCAATATAGCCCCGGTTATCGCAAAAGGTATGGCGATAAACACGATAAGTGGCTGGATAAATGAGCGGAACTGCAGAACCAATACAGCAAATATGCCAAGCAAAGCAATGATGAGTGTTTTCATCATGCCGTTAAAACTCTCATTTCGAGCTTCTTGCTCACCGCCAACTAAAAACCGGTATCCCGATGGGATGTCAATTTTACTTAGTTTGTTCTGCACCTCGTTGCTTACTTCAGCAATCGAATAGCCAATATCAACATAGGCAGAGACTCGAGCTGACCGAATTCTATCACGATGCTGAAAGTACGCTGGAGCAGATTCAAGCTTAAACGTAGCGAGCTGCCGCAGTGGTATCAGTTGGCCCTGCACGTTCGAAACATTAGCTTTGCGCAAGTCATCAAGTCGGGCTTCACCACGGTTATTCAGCTTGATAACAATCGGGTAATCTTCACCGGAGGGGTCACGATACAGCGCAACATCACTGCCCACCAAAGTAGCTCTAACTACGGAATCGATACGGCTAAGAGGCACTCCCAGCAACGCTGCTTTATCGCGATTAATGTCTACTTGAAGCTCAAGCCGGGTTTTAGCGATACCGTTGCTCAGGTTAATGGTACCGGGGACTGAACGAATAACCTCTTCTAGCTCTATACTCAACGCCTTTAGAACACCTAATTCATCACCGACAATCCGAATGGTGATGGGTGCATCGTTACCCGGGCCTTGTTTAAACTCCCGAAGGTTCAGGTTTGCACCAACATAGCCATCCAAATATTTACGTATTTTACGTATCAATGCTTGGCTTTGCTCCATTGGAATATCTTTATGCTGAACAAACAGCTGACCAATGGTTGGTGTTTCCGAGCTGGGGAATTCGTTGTAATAAACCGCAGGGTTTGCGCGGCCAATATTGGCAGCAACGTGGGTGATCTCTGGGAGTGTTAGCAAATATTGCTCTACGTCCCAAGTCACTTTGTCGGTGCTTGCAAAACTGCTGTTTTCTGGCAATGAGATATTCACCAAAAACTGCGGCTTTTCAGCATTGGGGAACAAACTCACGCCTACCAATGGGAATAAAGACAAGCTTCCAATAAACAACCCAAGCGCCACTACGACAACAATAAATGGATGCTTAAGACAGCCGCGAACCATTTTACCGTGCACATTGGCAAGGCGGGTCATACCAATTAAGCCTTTCCCAACTGATTTAACACTGGAGCCATCTTTTTTAAGAAAAACTTTACCCGACAATAACGGCGTTATGGTTAGCGCAATGGCCAGCGAAGATACCAGCGCAAAAATAACCGTTAGCGGCATCGAGCGAATAAACGTACCGGTATCGGTTTGAAGCCAAGCAATAGGTATAAATGACAGTACGGTTGTCACTGTACCACTGGCTACCGCCCAGCCAACTTCACTTGCTCCGCTAGCTACCGCTTGCATTCCGGTTTGGCCATTTTCTTCGCGGTTTCTAAGATGCCTACCAATGTTTTCTATCACCACGATAGCGTTGTCTACCAGCAAACCCAGCGCAATCACCAAGCCAACAATACTCATTTGCTGCAAACCAAAGTTGGCTAAATCAAGCCAGCCTACGGCGATTAATATGGACAATGGGATGGCCGTGGTGACGATCAGCGATGCACGAAACCCCAGTACCAAAAACACAACCAAAGCGACCAGTGCCAAGCCTTGCATCAAATTCAAAAAGAAACCGTTGATCCGCTTGGTCACGCTTGTCACTTGCTGAACCACAATTTCTGTAGTCATTCCGTCAGGTAACTCGGTGGAATATTTGGCAAGCGTGGTGTTTAGATCTTCGGTAACTTGGTAAATATTACTGTTTTCTCGCTGGATCACAGTGATATACACGCAGCGTTTACCGTTAAAACGAGCGATATACGTTGGAATATCATCAGCCATTAAAATATTGGCAACGTCTTTTAGATAAACAAGGTTATCGCCAACTTGCTTGACCACTGTCCAGCCGATTTGGTCTAACGATTCATAGTCACCACTGGAGCGCACATTAAAGCGTCGCTCACCCATGTTTACATGGCCACCTGGAATGTTATTGGCGGTTGATACAATCGCGTCTTTAAGTTGATCAATAGAGATATTGAGCGCGAGCATTTTATCGGGATCAATGACGATTTGAACTTGTTGATCTGGGTACCCCCAGGTATCCACAGTTTTTACGCCGCTCAGCCGTTCGAATTGTTTTTCAAGCTTTTCAGCCATCAATTTCAATTCACTGTATTTACTAAAGTCAGATAAAAGAGCGACTTGGAAGATATTGACATTAGAAGGAGAATTTCGCCTAACCTCAAGCTTCCTTAAACCAGCAGGCAACTGGCTGCGCACTTCGGCAACGGTTCGTTGAACATCATCAAATTTATCGTCCGGGTCACTGCCGTAAATAAATTCTATGTACCCCGTGGCTAAACCATCACGAATATTGAACTGGATTTTTTTGACGTCTTCTAGCTCGTGAAGTGCATCTTCGATGGGATCAACAATCATCTTTTCAATATCAACCGGCGTGGTGCCGGGATATACAGCAACAATAGTTGCGGATGCAAAATCGAATTGAGGGTCTTCAGACCGAGGCATAGAAACAAACGAAAAAGCGCCCAGTGCGAGCACGAGCATCAGTAAAACCAAGGTAAATTGAGGGTTATTTAGCGCGTGATAAGGAAGTCTCATGTCTAGTTAGAAGTCCCTGTAGCGCTAATTTGAAACCCTCGCTGATCAACCGCATTTACAGTCATACCGCTTTCAAGGCGTTTAACGCCACTTAACACGACTTCATGATGCCCTTCTAACCCGCTGCTAACTGCAACTTCATCTTGGTACAAAAATGAAATACCAATCGGTACGCGTTCAACACGCCCGGTACTACGGTCATACAAAAAAACCTGCGCTTCGTTTATGTCCGAATCAACAATAGCCTCGATAGGTACATAAAATAATTTTTGACGTTTTTTAGGCGTAATAATCGCGCTGGCAACCATGCCTGAAAAAAACTTTATTTCAGCAGCGTCTAGCAATATCTCGACTGAAAAAGTACCACTGCCGGTATCGACCACTTGAGATATTTCACTAATACGCCCGTCGAGACTTATTCCTGGATAAGCATCCAAAAATACTTCAACGCGATCGTTTAGCAATATTCGGACAATATCTCGGTCAATCAACCCTGCACGAACAACCCAACCACCATTTTTGGAGCCCATGACAAATACAGTTTGGCCAGGCTGAACAAGCTCGTTTACTTCTATGTTTCGATGTAAAATATATCCCGCCACCGACGCCCGAATTTCAGAATATTTTTGGTTAAATTTGGCGACTCTAAGGTCAGCCTGACGCAGAATCACTTCAGTTTGAGCATTTTGAAGTTTTTGCTCTGAGAGTACATTTTTTTTGTTTAGTCGTGCGATACGTTCAATGTCACGCTGTGCTTTTTGGTACGCCGCTTTAGCTTGTGCAACCGCAGCTTTAACTTCTTCCAAGTCTAACTTAGCCAGCAACTGCCCTACTTCTACGAACTGCCCTTCGTCAACGAGTACTTGTCGCACCAAACCGCCAGTTTTAAAGGCCAACTTAATTTCAGTTTTATTGTGTAACCGACCACTCACATCAATAGGAATGCTACGCTGATCTTGGCGGATTTTTTTTACAACAACGGTGACCAGTTTTTGCTGCTGCATACCATCTTTGGCATACGCACTGCTAGGCGACATTAGTTGGATAAGCAGTACAAAAAAGACAGGTAAAAATTGTAATACCGCCCGATTGTCGGACATTATTTTAACGTTAAGCATAAAGACTCACTGGGTTCTTGGCGGCAATTCAAATTAAATGTGCTGTTATCATTTTTAATCGTTGAATCTACCAATGAACCTAAAAAAATACAATAGCCCTTAAGCCGGTGTCGTGATTAGTTCGACAAGGTATGTTGATAGCAACCACTAACAAGAACGGTTCTTATTTTTCGGGCTAATCTCTACGTTATCAGAATACCCGTGTTGTCACTTTAAAAGGATATTAGTACCCCCACAGACGCAGAGTACGAAATCCAATTCACTTCGTTTAATCGTGTAATCGCAATAGTATTGTCGGACAGAAAAACCCGATCGGTACCTGCGTCAGTTTGCCAGCGCTGATATTCCAGCGAGACATACCATTGGTAATCTTCAGGTGTACCTAGAATTAGATCTACCGATAACACATTACCCGTTGCATCTGCTTCATGTTCGAAACTCAGCGGGTGCTGAAAATTAGTTCTTAAATTCCAATTTGCCTGGCCCAAATACGCACCTCTGTGGTGCTCGAATGCAATATTCAATTCAGCTGCTTCAGAAATTTTGTATAGCAACTCTAACCCTGCCCACGGCCCATGCCACTGAGCTTCATAAATACTGTTCAATCCTGGGATAGGGCCAAGCGGGGCACTTTGATTGGTCGCCAACGTTTGAACACCATCGGTGAGGGTTAAATATTGCCTGTTATACGAATAACCCACCATTGGTACAAACAGTATTTTTTTTGTATTGGTTGTTACATGCCTTGCAGGAAAGCCCATCGCTACTCCAGCATCAAAATGGCGGCCTTTTGATGCATTATTGTTGGACCGAGAAAACTCCAACGTGCGATTGTTACCGTTGTAATCAGAATCTTGATTTTCACCGCTGTAAATTGAAGATGTTGCAATATGGACTCGGAAGTAGACGTCCTCATTTACCATGGTCGATAAGTTCAGCGAGAACTGGGTTGACTCGATACGCTCCCACGATAATTCAGACAGAATATTAGGCGTAAAGGTACCCGCTAAATTCGACCCTATATTCCAGTTCAGTTCGTCATGACGATACCCAAACTGATATGAAATCACCGAGTCGTTCGTAGAGAGCATTTGGAATTGCTGCATCGTCAGCCCGAATGAGCAAAAACTGTAGAACGGGGCCACTAAACAAAGGAGGTATTTTGTAGGCAGGTACAACAGTCGTCGAGGCATAATTCATCCATAATAATTCGCTTCCAGAAAACAGTGTAACGCGATTCAAAGGTTTTCGTCACCCAGAGCATCCGCTCTGTGCGCTAGCTCAAACGCAATTACCAAAATTGCACATTGATACACAAACAAACACATACAATAACGCTCGTAAAACACCACCAAATGGTCATTAACCGTTGGTGGCTCAGGCATCGACTACAATTAGATCATTACAATATAACTGACTGAACGAAAACGTTGACCCCTCCATGGTATCCAAAAAAAAACTCGGCTTAAAAGAGTGGCTTACTCACATCGAAGGTACTGAGCTACCTATGATGTCTGGCGTGTTGCAGGAACTTAACGCGCTTACCTCCAATAACGATACCCGAGTTGACCAATTATCAGAGGTCATTCTCAAAGACGCAGTACTCACCTCGCAAGTTCTAAAAATTGCCAACAGCGTGTTCTATAATCCTGGCAAAGTCCCGCTTAATACCATTAGCCGCGCGGTTGTAGTGATCGGCTTTACTGGGCTGTACACCATCTTAATTTCAGCACTGATGACGGACAAACTGGTTAACGACCATCCAAAGCCAGCATTATTCGATGCCCTTGGCCGCGCGTTTCACGGCGCTGTACAGGCAAAAAACCTCGCATATCAAGTATCCGATACAGAACGAGAAGAAGTCTTTATCGCCGCGTTGCTTTACAACATTGGTGAACTTGCACTGCTGAGCTGCGATGGTAAAAACGTCGATACGCTATGCGAAGCACTCGGAAAATCAACCACCGATCGCCCAACAACCACAAAAAAAGTATTAGGATTTGAGTTAAAGCAGCTCTCGCGTACGCTAGTTAAACAGTGGGAGTTGGGCGAGTTGGTTCAATTATCGTTGTCCTATAGCGGCACACCGGATTTCAAAGTGCGCTCAGTAGTGCTGGGTGATCGCGTCAGCCAACAAATGGAATTGGGTTGGGATTCTGAGCCATTGAAGAAAACCGTTTCCGTCATTGCACGGCATTTGGATACCGAGCCCGACGACGCTCTTGAGAAACTTCAGCAGTGGTCAAAAGAAGCTACGGAAGTTGCCCGCTCTTTTGGCATCAATGCCTCTACTCGAACCGGTTCAAGTAGCGCCGAATCTCGTCCAAAAGCCAATACCAAAGCCCAACTACAAGCGATACTTCAGCTCAATATTCTCCGCGATCTTTCGGCAATGGTTTTTGAAGGCGCATCATTCAATAGTATCTTTCAAATACTGGTAGAAGGAATACACCGTGGCATTGAAATGGAACAAGTCGCTATTGCAGTGTTCAACCCAAAGAACTCGCGCTTAAACGCTAAATATATGGTTGGCGAAGGTACTGAGCAATGGCGCGAAAATTTTGATTTCCCAACCCCTAATCCTGCCGCAAACCCATTGGCTTTTTGTATTATAAAAAACCGCGTAATTGCAGTAAATGTGCCGGATCACGAAGAGCCAAACATGCAAGAAAACCCCAGCTTTCAACGTATTTTTGAAGATAATCCGGTCATGTTAGGCCCGCTGTATGTGGGTAAAAAACCGATTGGCGTGATCTGCGCCACGCGTGTAGAAAAGGTTACTGAAGAGGAGTATCAAAGCTTTCAGCATTTCGTAAACCAAGCAAACCTGTGCTTGGCATTTTTGATGTACCGGCAGTAATGGCTCGCTGCCATCACACCTGTCGCTTGAAACTAAATAGACGTACGGCTCACATCCACATACAGCACCAACCGGTCGCCAGCATGGATGTATTTCTTGCGCTGTAATTCATTCCAACGGATCACGTCACTGGTTTTTACTTTGAACCGTGAGGCTATTTTCGCTATGGAATCGCCGTTTCGCACTGGGTAATAGATTTTCCGCGTAAGGCTTTTCCCGCTTCGGCCGCCTAAGCGGTCAGATTTCGAGCGCTGCTTTTTAGGCCAAACGACCAGCCGAGTCCCCGGCATGAGTACATCTTTAGGTGCTACCGAGTTCCAACGGGTCAGCTCCGACACCCCAACATTGTACTTTTGCGCAATGATCCAAAAGCTGTCGCCAGCGCGAACCTCATAGTATTGCTTGATGCGATTGGTTTTCCCCGCGCGATTTGACTGGATTTTCTTACGTCGTAAATCAGCGCTGAGGCTGTAATTCTCAAGAGAGGTAGACGCTACCGGTATCAGCAGTGCATCGCCGGTACGAATAATATTACCGGACAACTCATTAGCGGTTTGTATGGCATCCATCGAGGTATTAAAACGCTGGGCTAAATCGCCTAAATTATCGTTTCGTTTAACCGTATAGCGCTTCCATGTGACCCTTTGCGTGGCCGACAGCACCGCTAATTCAGCGCGAAAGGATGATGCCTTAGCTACTGGAACCAAAATACGATGCGGACCTTGTGGATCGGTAGCCCAGCGGTTGAACCCAGGGTTCAACCGATAAATTTCTTCGATGTCGGTTTTGGATAATTCAGACACCAGCGCAAGGTCAATTTGGCTACCGGTATCAATCGCTTCAAAATAAGGGGTGTTGGGTATGGGCGCAAAATAGCGCCGGCCAAATTCAGGTTCTTTTACCAACTTAGCCAGCGCCATCAATTTGGGCACATATGCGCGGGTTTCCGCCGGTAAATTCAGGTGGAAGAAATCAGTTTTTAAGCCTAGCTTTTTGTTGTATCGAATAGCCCGATTAACGGTTCCAATACCGGAGTTATAGGCTGCCAACGCAAGTAGCCAATCGCCTTTGTAATGCTTGCTCAGCATTTGAAGGTAGTCCAATGCGGCAGCTGTTGAGGCAACAATGTCGCGGCGTCCGTCATACCACCAATTTTGCTTCAGGCCATATAACTTGCCGGTTGAGGGGATAAATTGCCACATACCCGAGGCGCGGCCATGGGAATAGGCAAATGGATCAAAGGCACTTTCAACAATTGGCAGAAGCATGATTTCGGTGGGCATATCACGCTTTTTAAGTTCAAGCAGAATATGGTGCAGGTAGCGATCTGCCCGTAAACTGACACGCGTAATATAGGCGCCGTGTTTTTTGTACCGGCGGTAGTGGGTATCCACACGTTTGTCGTCAGACGAAAGGTCTAACCCAAAAGAGCTTTGAGCCCTGACCCAAAGGTCGTCGTATTGGCAAGCTTGCGCTACTAGCATGCTATGTTGGCGTGCTATATGTTGGGGCGCTACTTGGCGCTTGTGTTCATCATTCAGCACCGCTGGATCAACCATAGCTGATGCCGATAATTCGGAGTTTACTGCGTTGTTGGTAGCTACGTCGTTATTAATTTCACTAATAACGGAAGAGGTTCGAAGGCTACAGCCGCTAACCATCGCTATCACAGAAAATACGATAAACCCTGAGCCAAGCAAACGCGCGAGCGTGGTATGTTCAAACTGACGTAAAATAGCCATTTTCTTATGTTAAGTGCCCAGCAACACAAAAACTAACGGGTCGTAATTTGGCGCGGCTATCATTGCTTATAAGAACTTCCTTATGGGCCACCCAATTTATTAATGAAGCAGATATAATCAACATTCAGTTTCCAATTCAGTCGGCCTTCGCCAAACCCATACCTCTGTCTATTTTTTGGCCGCTGATGATAATCGTTTCACTGAACGATGCCAAGAAACCAAATGGAATAATGATAGCTACGTAACCTCTCAATAGAACCCCAACACAGGTTAAGCCGGTTGAAGTTTTTGAATCAAAGAGCATCTCTAAAATGCAGTGCAAAGCGCCAGCAAGACTGGTTTCACAGCGTTGTTGGTCAAGAAATACTAGCTGCTGAAAAACAGCTCGTCGAGTCGCTACTGGGCCCGTTAGACCAAAACCACAAACCAGTCGATGTTACTCGCGAACAATCTATACAAATAGCGCCTTGCTCCAATGCGTTGGTCAATATTGAGTACTGGCCACCGCTTACGCCCGTGGTATGCGACCCAATACCGCCTTTGCCATCAGAAATGATTATCGCCGATGGCGCGGAGTTGCCATTGGTGCCCGATAACACCCGCCTTTTAGTCATCCACCACCTGTGTGACTTTTCAGATCATCCACAACAAATCATCCGCGAAGCCATACTCACCTTGGCCCCCGAGGGCAAACTGGTGGTCATTGGTTTCAATCCCATTAGTCTTTGGGGGTTGTGGCGGTTCGTATCTCTTTGGTTCAACCCTATGCCTTGGCGCGCAAACTTTATTCGCCCTCAACGTATGACAGATTGGCTCACGTTGCTCAACTGCGATATTGACCATAAAAAATTCATCGTATATAAACCAGCAATTAAACAACATTGGTTAACCCATAAATTTGGCTTCATTGGGATGCTAGCCGAGCGCTATAATCTGCCCTTTGGCGCGGTGTACGTCATCACTGCCACAAAAAAAACCCGTGCTCGCACGCCTATTCGCAACCGCTGGAAGCGCCCAGAGCTAAAACCGTTAATTCTTCCCAAACCCAGCTTTAATCATGTGGACAGCGATCCACAAAGGAATGCAGAACAGAAATCATGAGCGAAATTGTAGAAATATTTACCGACGGTGCCTGCAAAGGAAACCCAGGCCCTGGCGGCTGGGGCGCATACCTGCGCAGCGGAAAGCATGAAAAAAAGCTCTGTGGCGGCGAAGCCATGACCACCAACAACCGAATGGAGTTAACCGCCGCTATCAAAGGCCTTGCAGCGCTTAAAAAATCGTCTAACGTCGAGCTCACCACCGATTCCCAGTACGTGCGCAAAGGCATTACCGAATGGATGCCCGGCTGGAAGCAGCGCAACTGGCGCACTGCGGCCAAAAAACCGGTTAAAAATGTCGACCTTTGGAAAGCACTTGAGCAAGAAAGCGCCCGTCACCAAGTGAACTGGCACTGGATTAAAGGCCACAGTGGCCACGCCGAAAACGAACTAGCGGATCAACTCGCAAACGATGGCGCATTACCATTTTTGGACGGTGCATTATGAGACAAATTGTTCTCGATACAGAAACCACCGGTTTAGAGGTTGAACAGGGCAACCGTATTATCGAAATTGGTGCGGTCGAGCTTATCAACCGAAAACCAACCGGCAACCATTTTCACCAGTACATTAACCCTGAACGCGATATTGAAGCCGGGGCGCTTGCCGTCCACGGTTTAAGTGAAGAGTTTTTAAACGACAAGCCAGTATTTGCAAGCATAGGCCAGGCGTTTTTAGAGTATATCGATGGTGCAGAACTGATCATTCACAACGCGCCCTTTGACCTTGGGTTCCTCAATATGGAACTCACCAAGATCGACCGTGGTTTTACCCCCATTGGCGAAACCAACCGAATTATCGACAGCTTGGTCATGGCCCGCCGTAAGCACCCGGGGCAAAAGAATAATCTAGATGCCTTATGCCGAAGGTATCAGGTAGATAACTCCAGCCGCGAGTTACACGGCGCGCTACTCGATGCCGAGATCCTAGCCGACGTATACCTGCGTATGACCGGCGGGCAAGTTGCACTAACACTAGACGGCAATGCCGAAAGCTCAACCACTGGCCTTCGACAAAAACCCCTCCCCGTGACCCTAACCCACCCATTGCGGGTGGTTATGGCCAGCACGGATGAAGACGCTATACACCAAGAATATCTAGAGACCATCGATAAAAAAAGTGATGGAAATTGTTTGTGGAGTCACCTGCAAAGTACTTCTGAAGGAAGTTCTGATAGCGCAAGCTGAGTGGTTTTTTGGATAGCGCGGATTGGAAGGCCAGTCTGCGCTATCCTCACGCGAAACACCCCTACTATCCCCACCAACACACTTGTTTTGTACTGTTTTTCGTAGCGTTTTTAGCTCTGCCTACTGTTTATTAGCATCTTTGTTAAACGTGATAACCGGCTGCTCTGTCGCTATTTGAAGGTGTTTATCTGGTATCGTTTTGCTGGTATTAGCTCCCAGCTCACGCAGCAGTTCGGTGCGGCGTATTAAATTACCTTTACCCTTTGAAAGCTTATTCACAACGCCGTCGTAACTATCGCGGGTTTTGTCTAGGCGCTCGCCTAGTTCGTCTAAATTGGTGACTAACCCAACAAATTTATCGTATAAACCACCAGCCGTTTTGGCGATTTCCTGCGCGTTTTGAGTCTGGTTTTCATACCGCCATATATTTTGGATCGTCCGCAAAGTTGCCAGTAGGGTAGATGGCCCAACGATGATCAAGCTTTTATCGAAAGCATCCTGAAACAACTGCTGATCTTCCTGCAGCGCCAAGGTAAACGCCGCCTCAATGGGCATAAACATCAGTACAAAATCCAACGAGCGAAGCCCTTCAAGGTTTTGATAATCTTTACCGCTAAGGTCACGAATATGCCCGCGAATCGACTGAATATGCAGCTGCAAATATTTCTTCTGCTGCGCTTTATCCTCTACCGAGCAATAGCGCTCATATGCGGTAAGCGATACCTTTGAGTCAATCACGACATCACGCTGTTCCGGCAAATGAATGACCACATCGGGCTGGCTACGCTTGCCCTCTTCGGTCTTCATGCTGACCTGCACGTGGTATTCTCGGCCCTTTACTAGGCCGGATTTTTCCAATACTCGCTCTAACACCACTTCGCCCCAAATCCCCTGGGTTTTACTTTCACCACGCAACGCCTTCGTTAGGTTTACCGCATCTGAGCTAATTTGGATATTCAGAGTTTGGAGTTTTTCAATCTCTTTCACCAAAGAAAACCGCTCTTTGGATTCTTTATCGTAGGTTTGCTCTACTTTTTGCTCGAACTCTTTAATGCGCTCTTTGAGTGGTTTCAATAATTGATCGAGACGGCTAATATTTTGGTCGCCCATCGAGCGGGACTTTTCTTCGAATATCTCGTTAGCCAAGGTTTTAAATTGGGCGTTTAGCTGCTCGCGAGTCTCTGTAATAATTTTTAACTGGTCCTGCGCGCGCTGTTTCTCGCCGGTAAGCTGTGTTTCAAGCGCTGATAATTGCGCAGTTAACTCAAGCTCTCTGGCACGGATCTGCTCTAGCTCTATGCCTTTCGCTTCGAGCTGCTGCGATAATCGTGCTGTGTTCTGCTCAGATTCTTGCCTATGCGCAGCAGAGGCCGCTGCCCTTAACTGCCCCTGGTGAATCTCAGCTCGTTGCTGCTCGATCTGTACACCGCGTGATTCAACCTGCTGCGTTAGCCGTTGGTTTTGCTCATTCAGCACCCCCACAATGTGCTGCTGTGAAGCCGTATTTTTAGCACGTATGACCCAAGCGGCGGCAAGCATCAGCAATGCGCCGAACACCGCACCCACGAGTAATAAAAAATAGGTATTCAACATGAAATCTAGATCCACCGAAAACTCAAAATGTGAAGTTTATCAACCAACATTATCCACTTAAGTGCAATGAACTCACTGCAGCTTTTGCCATTGTGGCAAACCAAGTTGGCATTCTATCGGCGATTTAGCGAAAATAACCAGCTAACTTCCGATGAATAACACTAAAGGCGGCGAAGTCCCGCTATTATTGTGCCACCGCTATTCTTAACCGACGATAGCATTTGCTCAGGACAAACCGATGAAATTTGCCGTATTGCCAGTCACTCCGTTTGAACAAAACTGCACACTGTTTTGGTGTGAAGAAACCATGAAAGGCGCGATCATTGACCCCGGTGGCGATACCGACCGCATCTACCAAATGGTTGAACAGTTCGGTGTAACCCTCGAAAAAGTACTGGTCACCCATGGCCATATGGACCACGCGGGCTCCGTGTCTGCTATTTCTAAGAAGCTCTCTATTCCTGTGGAAGGTCCACACAAAAATGAAGCTGAGCTGATTTCTAAAATCCCTGAGCAAAGCAAAATGTTCGGCATCAACGGTGAAACCTTTGAGCCAGATCGCTGGTTGGTGGATGGCGACCAAGTCACTTTTGGTAATATCAAATTAGAAGTTTATCACTGCCCTGGCCATACCCCTGGGCACATTATTTTCTTCAACCGCGAAGCTAAGCTGGCGCAAGTAGGCGATGTACTGTTTGCCGGCTCTGTCGGTAGGTCTGATTTTCCTGGTGGCAATCACGACCAGTTGATGGATTCTATCGTCGATAAACTCTGGCCATTGGGCGACGATGTGACGTTTATACCCGGCCATGGCCCAGAATCCACCTTTGGCCACGAACGGCGCACCAACCCCTACACGCCCCGCTAACCGGAATTATTGTGCTCTATCGAGTATAATTGCGCGTTTTGCTATTCGCCGCAGGGCGAATGGCGCCTCACAAATCCACATTATGAACGAGACACTGCAATGAGTATTAGTGTACTGCCCAACGCCCCCGATTGGTTCAAAGAAGTCGTCGCAACACCTCAGCAAGATTACTTTATTGAAGTCAACGGCTCTAAAATCCATTACGTTCGCTGGGCTGATGAAAACTCTGCCAACAAACCGGGCTTGTTGTTTGTTCATGGTGGCGGCGCGCACAGCCATTGGTGGGACTTTATTGCACCTTATTTTATGGAAGAGTATTCAGTCGCTGCGATCGATATCTTTGGTATGGGCGAAAGCGACCATTTAGATGAATACACCCTTACCAATCATGCGGATGCCATGATCGCAGTATCGGATGCCTGTGGTTTCGGCGACGATAAAGTGATTGTCTCACACAGTTTTGGCGGGTTTTGCACACTTAAAACGGCAGCGCTGTATGGCGACAGGCTTAAAGGTGTGGTCATTGTCGATACGGTTTTATCGCCGCAGTTTTTGAATCAGGAAAAAGACCAAAAAGAAGGTGGCTTCAAGCCACGGCGTGTATATGAAAGCACTGAAGACGCCATGTTGCGCTTCAAATTGTTGCCCGCTCAACCCTGCGAGAATGACTATATTCTCGACTACATTGGCCGCCATTCACTCATGAGCGTGGAAGAAGGGGTGATGTGGAAGTTCGATCATCTGTTTGGACCAAAGACTGATACCCGCGAACTCAAGAAAGATATCCCCAGCATCCAATGCAACACGACCGTTATTCACGGCGCACAAAGTTTGTTTTTCAAACCTGACTCGATTGAGTTTATGCGCGGTTTATACGGTGCCCATGTGCCGTTTATTTCGGTTCCCGATGCTCAGCACCATGTATTCTTGGACCAACCCATTGAGTTCACAAAAATACTCAAAAATGCGCTTAACCAGTGGAAGTAGCTTAACGTTCCGTTAGGTTAACCCCGTTTGCCCGACACCCTATGTGTCGGGTAGTTTTTCTTTTTTTTGTTGCTTACCTCGTCCTTCTAATAAACTTGCTGTGCAGCTACGCTAATCAGTGATCCCACCTACAAATAAGTACATATAAACCATCGCCACCGTTACGGTAGTGTATGCAGTAAACTGATGAAGCCACTTTTTAGCCGTCCATGCCAAGCAAACCGTCAACATAATAAAGCACACCAAAAACAGGTGGCGGCTGTGCAACATAGGCGCGTCTAAAAACACAAAATCTCGTACTAAATTTAATGCTGGGTAGATGCTAAATACGCCAAAAAACCAGGTTCTGTTTTCGTAATAATATTCTTTTAGGTCAATTTCATCACCCATCGAAATATTGGGAAAGGCCATAATACTCAATACGTACAGTACGATTGGGTGTGATAGCAATAGAAAGAATGATGCCAAATCCCATTCGATACGGCTACGTAGCTCCCACCACACCCACCAAAGTTCGACCTGCAACAAGAATATAAAACCTACCCATATCAGGTGTATTCCATATACCCGAATAATTTTACGACCTTGAATAAGCTCGCCAATACCGGTAAGAATAGTAGAAAGCCCCAAGCCAGTAATGATTGAGACAATCACCATCACATATTCAAATGCATCCATTTATTACAACAACCCCGTGCAATTCTTTATTTTCAGATCAAATATTTTATGTTGAAACTGAACATTTATTCTTTAAGTTTAGATTAGTTAACTGTATCTGCTTAAAATCGTTGTACTGAATGCCCTGTAGCTTTTAATAGCGCAGGCATACCTTCTGGGCCGACGAGGTGCCCTGCGCCAACCACAATAAAGTAGATTCCTGCCTTAGTTGAGGCAATATTTTCAATCGTCGTATTCATGCTGTGGTTTCGATCCAAGATTATTTTTTGAAAAACATGATTGCCAATTTTTTCACCTTGGAATTCTTGAGCCGTTTGTTGAAGCATTGCTTTTGCATCACCCATTTTCCAGCTATGTAACATTTTTTCCAGTTCTACAGAGGCTACATCCAGCTCGTCTAAGCTTTGATCCAGCATCCAAACCTGCTCTTTGTCACTGAAGCCGTCCATCAATTTAATCTGCTTTCCTAAGGTTTCAAGCTGAACCACTGTTTTGTTGGATGCGCGATCTAGGAAATACCGGTCGACTCCTAATTGGTCAGAAAACCCAAGTGTTTTAACTGAATACGCGGTTAAACCTAACACGACCAACCATGGTTTCTGAGGCAATATACTTTCTATCGGAATACCCAATTTAGTGAGCGTTTGTTCAAGTCGTTTATATTGAGCTGCCGAAAGGCGGTCAGCCAAGCTGCTGCCGTCCCGATAAAACCCGTATTCCATAATAAGGGGTGCGGCACTGGCTGAGGCGTCTTCACGAATATCTACCTCAACCATTAAGGTATCCGCGCTGTTAAACGCCTTCATAATTCTGTCGGGCAGCGGATACATAGATGGTAAACCAAAATGAATTGACCCCATCAAATACAAAGTACTGTTGCCCACCGTAGCTTTCCACACCAAATGCGAATTGGCTTGGTTTGTTAATGGCTTGTGTGTGTCTGCATAAACGAAGGTGCTAAAACACTGGCAGATCAGTAATACAGCTGAAAATAAAGAAACTAAATTACGGACCATAACCATTACCAAAACAGTACATAGATGCTTATTAACAATTCACTAACTAATAGAATCAGCCGTACTAGCGGCCAATTTCTTGCGCATATAAATAAACCCAAGCGTCAGTATGCTCAATAAAATCATGCTGATGACCTGAATATCAAACCAACCAAATTGATACAAAATTACACCAGAAAGAAGTGCTGCACTGGCTTGAAAACCAAACACCGTTAAGTCATGTCCTGCTTGTGCTTTATAGCGCTGCGCTGGATTGTATGAACTGGTTAATAGAGTAGTGCCTGCGGTAAATAAGAAATTCCAACCCACGCCTAGCAATACCAACACTGACCAATAGCCATTTAACTTTAGCTCGGTCATGGCAAGAATAACCGCTGCAAATAACAACCCAATACCCGCAACCAGTATTTTCATTACGCCTAATTTAGAGATTAAGTAGCCACTAAATAGCGACGGTATGAACATAGCTAATATGTGACTTTGAATAACCCAGGCGGTATCTTCAACACTAAAATGATGGCCCACATGCATGTGTACCGGTGTTGCAGTCATCACCAAACTCATAACCCCAAAAGCAACTGCGCTGGTGGCAACCGCTAGCAAAAACAGGTGCGGCGATAGCAGCAAACTCCAGAACCCTTCTGACTTTAGCTCTACCGGTGTTGGCTCTTCAGGTTTTTCTTCGGTGTAAAATAATAATACAAAACCTGCCATAGCCAACACTACCGCAAGGGCAACAAATGAGCCGCTATATAAACCGTATTGCAGCCAATTTTGCGTCCCTATGACCAGTTCAGGACCAACATATGCAGCCAAAATACCGCCACTCATTACCAGCGAAATCGCTTTACTGGAGTTTTCTGGCAATACATTTTCTACCGCAGCAAAACGGTATTGCTGAATCACGGCCATATTAAAGCCAATCATCATCACGGCAATGCACAGTAGCGGAAAATAATTAATATAAATGGAGTAGGCTCCAGTCAGGCACCCGCATACCGCCACCAAACTGCCAATAACAAAACCCGTGCGGCGGCCAAAGCGCCCCATGATCATGGTCGCAGGTGTAATAGCCATTACAGAGCCAATAATCATAAACGCGACCGGCAAGGTGGCCAGGCCACTGCTCGATGCCATTTTGGCTCCTAGAATGCCCCCCAGTAAAATTACCAACGGACCACTACACATTCCTAAAGACTGTGCGAGTGTTAAAACAATTAAATTTCTATTCATAACCATTCACAGTGCTGCCAAAAAATGGGCTAATAACTGTAATAAAAGAGATTCCAACATTTATTTTATAAACGGCCCGTTGCTTTACTTAAAGAACCCTTAAGTTGAAGTGACCACTCGCCATCGATATCCAATACATGCTCAAGCTGGTACACACGTATAGAGTCGCGGGTGGCGCGGTCTAACACGCCGTTGAGTTCGTTTTTGTAATACCCTAGCTTGCGTAGATCAAACTGAATCTGAAGGATTTCAGCCGCAAGGTTTTCTTTTGGGTGGCTTATTTCAACTTCCGTAACTTGCTGTTTTTCTTGTGTGGGGCTCAACTCATCAAGTTGAGCTGGTTGCTCGGCAATTACACTGTACGAACCAAAAATCAGCCCTATCAACACAGCACATCGAAACGGTTTTTGTTCATGCTTAGCCGCTGTTGTTTTATTCATAAGCTTGCTCGATTTAGCCGAACCTACTGCTACCATTTCTCGAAATCTCCATTTCTGCCAAACCAGTGACGCGTTACGCCATTATCGTTAGAACTACTTGTTATAGAAAAACACATATTAAAACCAATATACCATAATCTGGCCGGAGCCAATTTCACCATTACCGTACAAATAGACCTTTGAGGCTAGGTTATCTCACATCATTTTTTCAAATAGGTTAGCCATATTCAATATCCGTTGCCACAAATATTGAATGAAGAACAAACTACCTGCAAAATCATCAGATCAGCTTATGTTAGGCTTACCAAGTTAGTACTAAACACCGTGCGATCAGCGCACAATATTGGTTGTGTCGTAGTCACTCCAACAAATAAAAACAAAAATTTAGGAGCTATACACCATGAGTAGTAACCCACAGAACAAGAACCTTCGGTTCATTATTATCGGTGGAGGAATGGCGGGGATTCTTAGCGCCGTTAAGTTAAAAGAAGCAGGCTATACCAACTTTACCCTCTATGAAAAAGCCAGCAGCCTAGGCGGCACCTGGCGCGAAAACCAATACCCAGGCGTGGCCTGCGATGTTCCCTCACACTTTTACTGCTACTCCTTTGCACCCAACCCCGACTGGAGCTACAACTGCTCTCCCGGTGCCGAAATATATGAGTACCTACAAAGCGTGGCGGATCAATTTGATGTTTACCCACATGTAAAATTCGATACCGAAATCGCCTCAATGGTGTTTCGTAACAGCCGCTGGCACTTAAAAACCAACCAAGGCCATCTCGACGAAGCTGATTTTGTGATTGGCGCTACCGGCGTATTGCACCGCCCTTCATACCCAGATATCCCAGGTATCGACAGCTTTGAAGGCACCATGTTTCATACATCACGCTGGAATCACAGCGTACCGCTTGAAGACAAACGCATTGGTATAATTGGCACCGGCTCAACCTCTATTCAAATTGTTGGTGCTTTATCCGGAAAAGTTAAAAAACTTGAGCAGTTCCAGCGCACTCCTCAGTGGATCATGCCCCGGCCAAACCCTGCATATACAGAACAAGAGAAACTAAACTTCCGCGAAAACCCAGCGCTGTTAGATGCCATTCGTGCAGAAAACGTTGCCATATCTGAAGGTGGGTTTTCATCCGCAGTGGTGGGCGAAAACCCCGAAGCACTGGCCATGATTGCCCAGCTAACACTCGAAAACCTTGAGCAAAACGTAACCGACCCAGTACTGCGCGAAAAACTGCGCCCCGACTACCAAGCAGCTTGTAAGCGGCTCATCATGTCGCACAACTACTACGATGCCATTCAACACCGCAACACCGAGCTGGTAACCGAAAGCATCACCGGTATCGAGCCAGAAGGCATTCGTACCGCCGATGGCAAGTTACATAAGCTCGACGTATTGGTAATTTCCACCGGTTTTCAAGTGGACCAATTTCTGCGCCCTATTGAAGTCACCGGTAACAACGGCGTAACCCTAGAAGAAGCCTGGAAGGCACGGCCCTCGGCATACTTGTCGGTAGCTATCCCTGAGTTCCCCAATCTTATTTTACTCAATGGCCCCAATGGCCCAGTGGGCAACTTTTCACTGATCGACGTTGCAGATATTCAGTTCAGCTACTTTATGAAACTGGTAGATCACATTCAGCAAAGTGATTTCACCCAATTCGTCGCCAAACAAGACGCACTAGATCGCACTGAAACCGACCGCGTAGAAGCTACCAAAAAGACCGTTTGGGTTTCAGGCTGTGACAGTTGGTATTTGGATGACCGTGGCGTGCCCGCTGCTTGGCCCTGGTCTATGAAGCATTTTCGCAACACCATGGCAGAGCCCGACATGAGCGACTACGAACTCGCTTCATAATCACCCCTGCCCGCAGCCCATAAACTGCGGGCAGGGCTTTAACCACCCACATTGAAAACCAACGTTCTGCAGGTGCAAAAGGATGCATACCTCAACAACGGCAAGTATTTTCAGCCATTACCAACAGCGCGGTGCCAAAGGCCCGCTTATCGTTGCGCTATGCCTACTACTCAACGGCTGCAGCGGCTTTCAATTTCTTTATAACCAGCTCGACTGGCTCGCGCTCAACCAAGCGAACCACTACCTTAATTTAAACGACCAACAGCAGCAGCAACTTGAAAAAGAGATCGCCCAACTGCTCCATTGGCACCGCACCACCCAGCTCATCAAATACACACAGCTATTAAACGAAACCGCAGTACGGGCGCAAAAACCCCTTACCGAGGCCGATTTCGGCTGGGCTGAAACACAAATGGGCGTGCTCTATGTTGAGCTAATGGAACCTGCTATTGCGCCCATCGCCAAAGTGCTTAGCACATTAGATGACGAGCAAATACAGTACCTTTCTGAGCAGCTATCCGAAGAGCTGCAAGAGCAATATGAATACCTGGATTACTCCAGTAAAAAACGCCTTCAACACCGCACCGGTCAACTCATAGATCAGTTCGAAAATGGCTATGACGACCTCACAGATCAGCAGCTCGCAATCCTTAAAAAACATGCCGAAGAAAACCTCGATCTATCGTCATTGGCGAAACAATACCGGCAACAAATAAACCGCGAACTGATTGCACTGTTAGCAGCACCGCAGACCAACAATGCAGTTAACTTAAATAGCTCCCAGCTTCCAACACAGCCCCAGCACTCTGAGCACTCTGAGCACTCTGAGCACTATGCAAACATAGAAAAGTACCTGCGTACCATTTGGCTTCACCCAGAAACCAACTACCCAGCGGAATACCTACAAGCCATAAACACCACCAAAACCAACTACTACCAACTGATGCAAGAGATCCACGCACTGGTTACACCAAACCAACTGCAACACCTGTTAGAAACCATTGCCAGCTACAACCAAGATTTTATGGACCTGTCTAGTGCAGCCCGAACAGCACCCATTGCGTTGCAAAACCGCCCGACCACCGCAAGCATACAAACCTGCACCAACCACCACAAAAGCCCCGTTTCAAAAGGTTATCGCCACAACAACTGCTAGCCCATTCGTCGTTTCAACATCGCTAGACACCCAGCCCCGCGTGCTATTATCGGGTATCGCTCACACTGCTTACGGTTTAAAAAAAATATGCCTGCTTCTAAAGCCCCATCCAGTCTAAAAGATCTTTCATTCGACAACCGCTACACCCATGAATTACCTGCAGACCCCATCGATGAAAACTACACGCGGCAAGTGACTGACATCTGCTATTCATGGGTGACACCCAAAATCACACCCAACCCAAGCCTGGTTAGCTACTCGCAAGACGCCGCCAACTTGCTGAATTTATCTGAGCAAACCTGCGGCTCCGCCGATTTTTTACAAACCTTTAGCGGCAACCATGTATTAGACGACATGCAGCCCTACGCCACCCGCTACGGCGGCCACCAGTTTGGCAACTGGGCAGGCCAGCTGGGCGATGGCCGAGCAATAAACCTAGGGGAAATCATCAATCAGCAAGGTAAGCGTTGGGCAATACAACTCAAAGGCTCTGGCCCCACCCCCTATTCGCGCCGCGCCGACGGGCTGGCCGTGCTGCGCTCATCCGTTAGAGAGTTCCTGTGCAGTGAAGCCATGCACTACCTAGGCGTACCCACCACCCGCGCGCTCAGCCTAATGACCACCGGCGAAAAAGTAACCCGCGATATGTTCTACGACGGCAACCCAAAAGCCGAACTAGGCGCAGTCGTTTGCCGGTTAGCACCCTCTTTCACCCGCTTTGGGCATTTTCAAATACACGCATCACGTGGTGAAACCGAGCTACTCAAACAATTAGTAGACCTCACCATTACCAACGACTTCCCCCACCTTGGGCAACCCAGCCCCGAAACCTACATCGCCTGGTTTCAAGAAATTTGCGACACCACGGCAAAAATGGTGGTGCAATGGATGCGCGTTGGTTTTGTACACGGCGTCATGAATACCGATAACATGTCGATACTGGGCCTCACCATTGACTACGGCCCCTACGGCTGGCTAGAAGATTTTGACCCTGGTTGGACACCCAACACCACCGATGCCCAAGGCAAACGTTACTGCTTTGGCAACCAACCCGAAATAGCACAGTGGAACCTTGCCCAGCTCGGCAACGCCCTATTGCCCATCATCGACAATCTTGAAGCCGTGCAACAGGCCTACAACTCCTACCAAAGCAGCTTTCAAAACCGCTGGCGCAACATGATGACCAAAAAACTAGGGCTCACCAGCCTAGACCCACAAACAGACCCCGAGCTATTCGACCAACTACTCGCTCTATTGGCAGAAGTAGAAACCGACATGACCATATTCTTTCGCAACCTCGCCAAACTAGACCTAAACACAACAAAACCACTTACCGAGCAAAACGATATTCCAAGCGAATTAACCGGCGCTTACTATCAACCGCGACAGCTCACCCAACCATACAAAACTACCTTGTTTGAATGGCTCAACGCCTACCAAAAAAGAGTACAAAAAGACTCAACCAGTCAGCAACAACGGCGCACAATAATGGATGCCGTAAATCCAAAATATGTACTCAGAAACTACCTTGCGCAACTGGCCATCGATAAAGCTGAACAGGGTGATAACAGCATGGTGAACGAACTTCTGGAACTACTAAGCAAGCCCTATGACGAACAACCAAGCAAAGAACAGTACGCCGAAAAACGCCCCGAATGGGCCAGAACCAAAGCTGGGTGTTCCATGTTGTCTTGTAGTTCATAAACACAAAAATCACATAATCATCACGTGCGAATATTTTTTATATTGACTACTTTAGAATCACAACACACCGCTAACCGTTCTCGCTTAGTTACACGGTTATATACCCTGTGCCTGTTAACCAAGTAACCGAAGTCGTTCACGAAAATGAGCAAGCTATCAAAGAGCTTGCCGACAATATGCATATATCGATTGCAGGAATCGGAAAGAACAAAACTATTGTCGAAGCTATTTGGAACTTGGATACCCCAGACGACCTAACCGCATCCTATTATGATGTACCACATGGCTCAACAAATGAAGAAATGTGTCTTATTGGTTTAGATTTGGTAGAAGATCACCATCCCTCTGGGTTCGGTGTCCAGCCGTGGCTCGATATCCGAGTCCACGGCTGCGATCCAACCATAAACTTGAAGTCCGAATTCCATAAATTTGGAAATACTACTATCACCGAACAAGATTACGGGTTTAATTCCTCAAGACCTGACGCCTAAAAACTTAACAAGAACAAGTAAATAAAAACTCCTAAATTAATTCGTTAGGAGTGGGAAATTGTTACTAAAAACACTATTTATCGAGTTTAATTCAGGTGATTTATAAACAAATAACCCTGTTCGTACCGCGCTGACCAACCTATTCTCTACTTTAAAAGTGAGCCTATGAAACACGTTTAAGCCCTTATTATGGCCATACTCATGCTAACCTTTTCAGTTATTTTAAGCCTCGAAAAATAGTGCCCCTGCAATTAAACTAGTTAACACTCCGGCTCTTGGTAAGAGCCTCAATACCGATACAACCTGGTTTTGGTCGCAATATAAAAATTGATTTAAACCTTAATCACGCTTGCAGAATTATGAAAAACCATAAAAATAAATGTTCACGCCAAAAAACCACAACCTGTGAACGAGTTCCTATAAAAAGATGCAAAACAATCAATAAATCAGTTCCTAAGTGTAAACGAAGTCGACCTACCCAAAGTTGTGAAACAATTGTTGGCCAAGAGGTTTTTCGAACACGCAATGGTATACGCGCATGCAATACCACCGAGGATAAAAGGGTATGTGAAATTATTCCCGGCATTGTGAAATGCCGGACAAGCATTACGCCAATCAAAGAATGCTCGACCACAATGCAAAAATGATGTCGAACTACACTAGGCCCAAACCAGTGTAAAAAATCCCGTATGAACACTATGTTACGTGTCGTACTAACGCGAATACTATTTCTGAATAAGGCCTTAAGTTAGGTATAAAAAGCCAAACCTATAAATATTGTCCACTCAAATCTATAGTCCACAAACCAAGCCCATCATGAAACTACAATACAATACACTGGCGTTATCTAGGCAAGGGCTTCTTGCGAAAAACAATTTGGGTCTAGCTGACCCAGTACGCTACTAAGGTAGCGAAGACATTGGTTATATTCAATAAGAAGGGCTTATGCCACAAATAACTCTATCAACAGGCTCGGTTCACTATTGCGGCCACGGATCAGGCATACCTGTGGTTTTACTTCATGCTAACCCTAGCGATAGCAAAGACTTTGACGCCGTTGCTTCAAGGCTCGCGAGCAGCTACCGAGTTATCGCGCTTGACTGGCCTGGTTACGGCCAGTCAGATTTACTTGATGAACCCGCCTCGGCCAATGTGCTGCTTTATTTTAAGGTTCTACAAGAGTTTCTAGAAAAGCTTGCCCTACCCCCGGCCTTTTTTATTGGGAACTCTATCGTTGGTAATGCGGCAGCCCGCTTGGCCAGTCAAATACCGCTGGCTGTACGGAGTTTGGTGCTAGTAGCATCGGATGGCTTCACCCCACAGAATTTCATTAGCACTGCTTTTTGTAAGTTTCAGGGTAGTCGGTTCTCAATATCCCCATATCGGCTTGCTAGTTTGTGTATTAAAAAATGTTCAGACACCACCAAACCCGTATAGGAGCGTGCTGCTACAACACAAGCAACCACAGAACGAATCACGCTTAACAGGGCTATGTGGCGCAGTTTTGGTAAACCAGAGAATGACTTACGTCAGTTGGCCCAAAATATTACCGCGCCTACACTGCTTATTTTTGGTAAAAATGACCCTGTTATATCCGCCCACAAAGATGGCAAGATGGCTACACAATCCATTGCTGGTGTATCGTTTGTTGAGCTTCCTTGCGGCCATGTATCCTTTGCTGAAGTTCCAGAGTTATTCATGCCGGAAGTTGAACCATTCCTTAATCAGTGCAGTGATACCTAGCTATGAAAACCTTTAAAATTCTATTGTTCTCGGTTTCTTTATTGTCACTACTGTTTGTCCCAAGTCATTTTATTTGGGTGAAAATGGTTGCTGTATTTTGGATAACCATACAGTCAGCAAATTTTACATTCGAACGATATCGAGATAACTTCTCTACAAACACATTAACACTGGCACGAAACACCGGAGCGATCATTGCGATTTTTTCGTTGATTGGCTCTATCTCCAGCGGCTTAGCTGGCTCTCAACAGGCCCATAATATTCAGTCAAAGAAGCACTTAAATAGTAGCTACATTCACTGGGGAGAAATAGCAAACAATATAAACCGTGATCACTGCAATAAAGATGATGCCCCTAGAAAATTATGCAGCTCGCTAATGTACATTCTAGCGAGGCAAGAAAACAATATAGATGCGCTGTTAGATAATGAATACTTTGCGAGTACTGTTTTACTGACTGTGGCTGAGGGCCAATATGCAAAGGCATGGAACAAAGTGGAACGCTCTTTAAGCGAAGATAATCATCATTATTTTGATTTAGATTCAAAAAATATCATGAAGCTTTACGCGTTCACTGAGGCCTTTGAGGCTTTCGAGAACGATACACTCGAGGGGAAGATATACGAATTTCAGACTTTTTCTATCGCTATCCAATTTGCGCTTGGTTACTTGTTGGTCGTTGCTTCCGCGCTAGCTTTCGCATCTGAAATCCATAAGGAGCGCATGAAAAATGAAGGTATCTAAATACAAGGCACTGACGTTATCTAGGCAAGGGCTGCTTGCAAAGAAAACCTTTGGCTCTGGCTTATCCGGAACACTAAAATCTATTGAACAGCTTGGTTATATTCAAATTGATACGTTATCTGTGGTTGAGCGTGCGCACCATCATGTGCTTTGGAGTCGGGTTTCTGGCTATGAGTTGACTTACTTAAATCAACTAGTTAACGAGCAAAAAATATTTGAGTATTGGTATCATGCAGCGTCTTATTTGCCCATGCGTGATTATCGTTATGCGCTACCACGAATGAATTCAATACGTAACGGCGAAAACCGTTATTACAAAAACTTAGACCAAAAACTGATGAATGAAATCATCAAACGTGTGGAAGCGGAAGGCCCATTACGCCTACGCGATTTTGATAATAAAAAAACAGGCCCCGGCTCCTGGTGGAACCGGGGCCCAGGCAAGCGCGCAATGGATGCCCTATTTATGCGGGGCGACCTTATGGTCTGTGAACGTAAAGGCATGGAAAAGGTGTTTGACCTCACCCAGCGCTGTTTACCTGAAGGCATTGATATAAGCACCCCCACACTGAATGAATACGCAAGCTATTTACTAAATACCACCATTAGAGCCCAGGGTGTTTTTACATTAAAACAACTACTGCATTTAGAAACCGGCAAGCCAATACGTGAAGCCATGAACAATGCGCTAAGCCAGCGTATTGAAGCCGGTACAGTAACCGCACTGCCCAATCTAAACAGCCCAAGTTTTTATGCTGATAGCGAGTTGCTTAATGAAGCACCAACCGTTAACCCCAGTGCAGTGCAAATATTATCGCCCTTCGACAACGTACTCATACACCGCGACCGGTTGAGCGCTTTGTTTAAATTTGACTATAAAATTGAATGTTATGTGCCAGCGGCTAAACGGGTATTTGGCTATTTTTGTTTACCTATTTTGTACGGCGACCAATTTGTTGGCCGAATTGACTGCAAGGTACACCGCGCTGAACAGCGCTTTGAAGTATTAAGCCTACACATTGAAGACAACACCTGTGACCAAGACAAATTTTTTCCTGCGTTAAAAAAAGAGCTACAAAGGTTTGCGCAATTTAATGGCTGCCCATTATTGGATACCCAGACAAACGCCATTGGCGGATTAAATTATTAGGATTTGGTATTCGGTTGCGGTGTTCATTTAGTGAAACTCAATACGCTGCGCCGTTAACATCCAAACAAATAAGACCTTAATAAACAGAGCTAGAATAAACAAAACTTGAATAAATAAAACCCGAGAAAACTCTTATGAGCGACCCAACCCTACTGGCCATTGACCAAGGCACCACCAGCTCTCGGGCTATGATTTTTTCTAACCAAGGCAACGTGCTTGCAGCTCAACAAAAGGAACTAACGCTTTATTACCCGCACAAAGGCTGGGTTGAGCAAGACCCAACCGAGCTTTGGCAAGACACACTATGGGCTTGTAAAAGCGTTCTTCAACATTCAAACAACGTGGCTTCTATTGGTATTACCAATCAACGTGAAACCACGATTATATGGGATCGCGCCACTGGCGAACCCATTTACAATGCCATTGTTTGGCAAGACCGGCGCACAGCAGATTTTTGCCAGCAATTAAAAACCGCCGGCCATGAAGCAATGATCAGCACCCGTACTGGGCTACTGCTTGACCCTTATTTTTCTGCTACAAAAATCCTCTGGATTCTCGATAACATTAAAGGCGCACGCCAAAAAGCCGAAGCTGGGGAGCTCGCCTTTGGTACGGTAGATTCATGGCTACTTTGGAACTTAACCAATGGCGCAGTTCACGCAACCGATGCCACCAACGCCGCGCGCACCCTGTTGTTTAATATCGTTACCCAATGTTGGGATGACGAGCTACTTAAGCTTTTTGATATCCCCCGCTCTTTGTTGCCACAGGTAAACGATAACGTCAGTGATTTTGGCTATACGTCTAAAAGCCTATTCGGAAAAGAAATACCCATTGGCGCAATGGTTGGCGACCAACAAGCGGCGCTCATTGGCCAAGCTTGCTTTAACCAGGGCATGGTTAAGGCAACCTACGGCACGGGGTGTTTTGCACTGATCAATATTGGCGGGCAGTTTCGCGAGTCTAAGTCCGGCATGTTAACGACCATTGCTTATCGCCTTAACGGCGAAACAACGTATGCCATTGAAGGCTCCATTTTTAGCGCTGGCTCTGCAATACAGTGGTTGCGTGATGGCCTTGGGTTATTTGCTAACGCAGCCCAAAGCGAAGCGTTAGCAACCTCGGTTCCTGATAACAACGGCGTGTACTTTGTACCGGCATTTAGCGGTTTAGGCGCACCTCATTGGAACCCCCATGCCCGTGCAACCATTAGCGGCTTGACCCGCGAAAGCACCGCCGCACACATTACCCGCGCAGCACTCGAAGCACAGGCCTATCAAACCTTAGATTTACTGGCTGCCATGCAGGCAGATAGCCAACATAACCCAGAAGTTATTCGCGCCGATGGCGGCTTAATGGCCAACGAGTTTGTATGTCAGTTTGTGGCAGACATGTTAGAAAAACCCGTAGAAATTCCACAACATACAGAAACTACCGCCAAAGGCGCAGCGTACCTTGCAGGGCTGCACGCAGGTATATACAGCGGATTAAATGAAATATCGGATGCGTGGCATTGCCACCGGCGTTACGAACCAAGCATGAATTCAAGCACCCGTAATGCACTGTACGATGGTTGGAAAGAGGCTATTGCACCTTTACTCAACAGCCCTTGAGTTTTTGAAATACCACAATATAGGTAGTGTATTAGTATTTCAGACAATGTCTTTTTGAGTAATTAATAAATCAATCTATATTCCACACATAAAAAAAGCCGGAACCAATAAGTTGGTTCCGGCTTTTTTTATATGAAGCTAATTTACGCGCTAGGTTGAGGGTGATTTATTCAGGCACAGCCGCCTTAGTCACGCACCCATTAGATTTATTTATGATGCAAGACATCTTCGTGCTGCACGAGACATCTTGTTGAACGGTCCCTCCAAAGAAAACACAATCCTTCACACTTATCGCTTGTGTACCTGGCACCAATGTGGGAGCCAGCATGCGATCCATCTTATTCGGAATCGTCGATTTGATCATTCTTAGGCTATTTTTATGAACTGGCGCGCTCGCCGGTGCAACCATTTTAATTCCTGGTTGCAATTGTTTAGAGTTGATGTTTTTGCCGTCTACCATCGGCTGGCGTCTTTTAACTAAAACCGGTGCAACGCGCAAACCCGCTGGTTTATGTACTTTAATTGCAGGGCGTAAAATAGTCGTCGGTTTGGCTTGTTTGGGTGCTGGCGCAACCAACAAAGTCACAATAGGTTGTGCAAGCATTGGTTTTACTAGCGTTCGCGACGATGTTTTCAACGGGCATTCGCAGTCTCCTTCTGGGCAATTCTTTGTCGCTGTCGGGCAGTTATTGTCCCGCATTGCTTTGCAGTCTGCACCTTCCCACACGCCTTCACTCGTACACACATTGGTGAACACATCACAGTCAAAGTTCATCGTACCAACATTGCCAACCCCGGTTATCGCGGCCTGGACTACCATCGGCGAAAGCAAAGGGGAAAGCAGAGTTAAAAGAATAAGTAAGCGAAACTGTTTCATTATTATTGTCCTCAATTTGTCGTTTTCCTATGGTATCAAACTACTTCATAACCAGCATGTTTATAGTATTACCGGCTCACGTTGAGCTGCTTCAAAGCCTCGTTAGCATGACTTAAAGGTACTTAAAGGTACACAAACTACTTCACGTGCTTAAACGTTGAAAGCCTCACACCTTCTCGCAAACCATACGTCTCGTCAGCATCCGTGCACAGCCTGACTCATATCCCTAAATTTTTTGTACACCGGTGATTGATCTCGATCATAACAAAGCTGCACGTCCGAAATGCCGCAGCGGTAGCGGTTGACTAAAAATCCCCTGATTTCTCGTGAATCACATAAACATGACTACACTTTTAAAGTGAGCGCAGGAACAGGAACAGGAACAGGAACAGGAACAGGAACAGGAACAGGAACAGGAACAGGAACAGGAAATACTAGACAATAAGGGTGTAGGATACGATGGATTTGGACCTAGAACCACTCGTCAACAGCTTGGATACCTTTATCGGTGTGCTATCCATAGACGGTGAAATTATATTTGTTAACACCGCCCCGTTAGCCGCTGCTGGGCTTCTGCTTGATGACCTGATAGGGCAAATATTTTGGGAAACCGCCTGGTTTTCCGGCGTTGAATCTAACCGCGCATATATCCGTAAGCATTGCGAACTTGCAGCAACCGGAGTGCCTACCACTGGCGAGGTACAGGTGAATTTATCTGGCGCGCGAATCTGGGTAGAGTTCACCGTACACCCACAGTTCAACGATAAAAATCAGGTCACACATTTGATACCTGAAGGCCGAATCATCGAAGAGTGGAAAAAATCTCAGTCGGCATTGGCCAAAATCAACTATGACCTAGAGCTTGCGATATACAACCGAACCAAAGAACTGCGAGAAGCCAATGAACGATTGGTGGAACTAGCCACTACCGATTACCTAACAGGCTTACCGAACCGTCGTCATGCCGAAGAACACATTGAGCGGATTATCAGCCAATCGCACCGAACGTCTACCAATATGGCACTGATGTATATAGACATCGACAGTTTTAAAGCCATTAACGATACCATTAGCCATGCCGCAAGAGATGCGGTACTTAAAACAATAAGCGATCGATTCCGTGCTTTTTATAGAAAAAACGAATTTATGGCTCGCCTTGGTGGCGATGAATTTTGCTTGATTGTTCCTAATTTCAAAAACCAACAAGAGCTCAGCAAAACAGCGCAGCGCCTAATAGAAACCTGCGCCGGAACCTTTGGTGTAGACCAGCAACATATTACCGTTGGCCTTAGTATTGGTATTGCCATCTTTCCTGAAAATGGCACAACCTACCAGCACCTTAGCGCCGCGGCAGATGCCGCCCTTTATAAAGTAAAAAACAATGGTAAAGGCACCTTTGGGTTTGCCGATTAGCCGCTAACATTCAACAAGTCTCACTGATCATAATCAAGGCTCGTTGCCTTACCGCTAAAAATTCGATACACAAATATTGTATAGCCAATAATCACCGGCAACGTAATGACTACGCCTACCAATACAAACTCTAACGAGCTAGTGGCCGATGCGGTTTCCCATATGGTGAGTTCATCAATAACGATATACGGATACAGGCTATAACCCAGCCCAAATGCCGACATAATGCCTATTACCGCAGTGCCTGCAAACGGTAACCATTCATAGCCCCGCTTGATAACATCGGGGTTTATTGACCAACCAAACCATGCCCATAAATATCAGTCCACAGCTAATGGGTATTGGCATCAGCCCAATGGCATTTGGCAGCGTAAACCAGCGCGCTGCGATAGATTCGCTCACTAGCGGCGTTGCAATCGATATCAATAGAAGCGCAGCGGCAGTTGGGAATATCGCAAGCCTCGACCACTTTAATGCTTTGTCAAAAAGCACATCTTCAGTTTTTATTAGCAACCAAGTTGAACCCAAGTAAACGTAAAATGCTGGCAGTAATAATGCAATTAACCCCGAATACAGCAGGTTAATCATCCCGCCCTGCAGCCCGGTAATGTATGCCCCCAACATCCAGCCTTGGCTGACGGATGCCACAAGCGAGCCAATAAAAAAAGCGCGGTTCCATCGCTCTTTTTTATCAATGCCGGCTTTTACTCTAAAATCAAAAGCCACGCCTCGTAGAATAAGCCCGAACAACATAATGGTGACGGGAAGGTACAGCGCCGTCAGTATTCTGCCGTGGGCTTGAGGAAACGCGATTAAAAGAATACCCACGCCAAGCACAATCCAGGTTTCGTTGGCGTCCCAAAAAGGGCCAATCGTTGCGATCATCATGTCCTTTTCAGAATCGCTGCCCAGTGGCAATAACATGCCAATGCCTAAATCGTATCCATCAAGAATTGCGTACGTGAGTAATGCAAAACCTAACAACCCAAAAAATATAATGGGTAATGCAGTTTCCATTATTGCACCTCCTGCGAAAATCCTGCTGGGACTGGGAGCTCATTCAATACCGACATGGACTGTGCTGGCTTGCCCGATAAATACCGAATAGCGCCAATATAGGCAACCAGCAAAACCGCATATAACAGCAGATAAGCGATCAACGTAAATGCCACCATACCTGCAGGATGATCCGCGACCACATCTTTACTGCGCACCAATCCATAAACGATATATGGCTGACGGCCAACTTCGGTTACCCACCATCCCGCCAGCGTGGCAACCCAACCAGAAAACGTCATTGCCGAAAGCACTAATAACTGTGCGCGGGTAATCTCTTTCTTACGCAACACACTCCAAAACAGCCACCAAGATATTAATATCATCAATGAACCCAATCCCACCATGACTCTAAACGACCAAAAAACAAGAGCAACCGGCGGCGTAGCATCAGGGAAATCTTCTAGCCCTTGTACTTCGCCATCTAGTTCGTGGGTAAGAATCAAGCTCGCCAGTTTAGGAATCGTAACTGCGTAATCATTGCGTTTTTCCGCCTGATTAGGCCACGCAATTAACGTGAACGGTGCGCCTTTTTCGGTGTGCCAAATACCTTCCATTGCAGCTACTTTTGCAGGCTGATATTTGAGAGTATTGAGGCCATGAAAATCGCCAATAACAAGCTGCGCTGGCGTTGCGATGGCCGCGATAATAATACCTGTACGAAGTACATGATGCGTAGCGGGACCATCAAGATTTTTGAAAATTCGCCAGGCGCTGACACCCATAATAAAGAATGCACTGGTAATTACAGATGCCGTAACCACATGCGCTAAACGGTATGGAAACGAGGGGTTAAAAATAATTTCAAACCAATCGACTGCAAAGAATTTTCCATCAATAATTTCGTAGCCCGCTGGCGTTTGCATCCAAGAATTAAGGCTTAATATCCAAAAAGCAGAAAGGCTGGTGCCCACTGCAACCAAGCCCGTTGCAGTTACATGCATTCGAGCAGTCACTCGTTTACGCCCAAAGAGCATAATACCTAAAAATGATGCTTCCATAAAAAAAGCGGAGAGTACTTCGTAGCCCAACAGAGGCCCAGAAATATTACCGGTTATTTCAGAAAAACCTGGCCAATTGGTGCCAAATTGGAAGCTCATGGTTATGCCAGTTACAACACCAAGTGCAAAAGTAAGGGCAAATATTTTCACCCAAAAGAGGTAGGCGTAATCCCAGGCTTTGTCACCACTGATGTGATAACGGTATCGAAAATAAAACAGAATCCAGGCCAGGCCAATAGATATCGAAGGAAAGAGAATATGAAAACTAATATTTGCCGCAAACTGTATTCGTGCCAATACAAACGGATCTAAATCCATAAAAACATCTCGTAACAAATGTTAAGTGACTTGATAAATTTAATTGTAGACCCACTATTATTTAGAAACAATCCTTATTATAAAACTAAATTATATAGTTATAGCAAAATTAAATTATCGAATGTCACACAAGGGACGCTTTAAAATACACTGGATCAATGTATTCATACGTTATTTAAGTAGAGTCATCCAGAGCCAGTTTGTCACGCAATTGCACTAATAAATTCCGACACTCATTGATTGAGCCTGATGACATTCCCTCGCTCAAAGTATTCATGAACTCTATCTCTTCTTTTAATACCTGCCGGTACAGTGCGTTTCCGGCAGCAGATAACTCCACCAATTTGGCACGTTTATGGCGCGGGTTTTCGGCCAGCAACAGTAAGTCATCTTTAACCATCGCGTTTACCATTCGCTGAATGCCCTGGCGCGCGACCGGCCGCGATGCCGCAATCGCAGATACAGTCTGCGGGCCACCACTAAACAGCGAGCGCATCAATGCCATACGGCCACTGGAAAGCCCATATTTTTGGTATTGGCTGTCTCCACTGCTTCGTAGTTTAAAAAATGTAAAGGTTAGCTCCACCACCAATGCGTGAATAGATTGGCCTTCTTTCGTGTATTCAGAATGTAATTCTGACATTCAACCGCTCCGGTAAATCAGTTTTATAACGTATTTGTTATACATATAGCCTGTCACAGACAATCCAAAAATCATATTTGACAACGCATTGTCAAAGTTACAATAATAGACACCTTGTTGTCAATTTTCAGGTCTTCGTTCTTATGCGCCGAAATCTTTTTAGACTATTCAAACCACCGGTGGCGATAGATAGCTACTTGTATTCACTACTACTGCTACTGGGTATTGCCAGCTTGTTGGGCGAATATGATTTCGCAATATTGAACCTTGCTTTACCGCAGATACAAGACAGCTTTCAATTACCCGACGACCAAGTGGGCACCATGTCTGGGCTGATTCGATTTGGCATCGTACCCGCATTTTTGGTCGCGATGCTGGCAGACCGCTGGGGCCGCAAACCCATGCTAATGATCACCATTCTTGGCTTTACGGTTTGTACCGTCGCCACTGCATTTACTCAAACCATCGAGCAATTTATAGCTGCACAATTTCTTACCCGCACCTTTTTAGGCGCGGAAACGGCACTGGCATTTGTACTACTAATTGAGGAAGTACCGGCCGCCGCAAGAGGCTGGGCGTTAGGTATTCTTACCGCAATGATTGCACTTGGCCAAGGCCTAGCCTCGGTTATTTACGCCAGTGTAGAGCAGCTACCGCTAGGTTGGCGCGGCGCATATTTAGTTGGGCTTATCCCACTGCTATTGCTTATTTATGCACGTAAAGGCATACGAGAAACAAAGGCGTTTGCTCCCCCTAAAATAACCGGCAATCTATTTACCCCTTTAATAGAAGTGTTTAATCAACAGCGCTCTGCCTTTTTACTATTGGTAGTTGCGCTACTGCTAACCTATACCGCAGCCATTGCTGGTTTTACGTTTACATCCCACAGCCTGCAACGTGACCATGGTTATAGCCCAGGCCAGGTATCGTCGCTTTTTATACTCGGTGGTGTATTTATATTGCTGACTAATTTACTGGGCGGAAAATTAAGCGACCGGTTTGGTCGCCGTGGCGTACTCATTACTGGGCTGGTCATTGGCAACTTTTCGATATTAGGGTTTTATCAATGTTCCGGCTTAGCGGTACCCATACTGTGGACACTCACCTACATGGGTTATGCCTTGGTTGATTTAATGTTTGCAGCCTACGCCGGCGAGTTATTTTCAGCATCACGCAGAGCCACAGCATCAGGGTTACGCGCCACACTTATTGCCCTTGGCGGAGGAACCGGGTTACTAATCGAGAGTTATTTTTACCCTACGTTTAATAGCCACGGGCAAATACTTTCGCTGATGCTAATTATGACCATTCCGGTTCCATTTCTAATATTTTGGAAATTTCCAGAAACCTCTCAAAAAACCCTTGAATCAATTTCCAAGCAGGAAACCCAATGAGCCAAGCAAGTAACCCAGCTGGCTGGGCTGGGAAAGTATTTGGATGGATTATGGAGCGCTCCAATTTAGAGATGAATCGAGTCATTGTTTCTGAAATGGAGTTAAGCGGTGACGAGAATATATTGGAAATTGGCTGCGGGACCGGCAACGCGCTATTCGCAATATCCCAACGTATCCCAGCTGGCACAGCATTAGGAATAGACCATTCCCGATTAATGGTAAATCGTGCCACAAAAAACAACCTTAAAAAAAGAAACGTACAAACTGAATGTGTAGACCTAGAGCAGTTTAACGCGTCACCCAATAGCTTCGATCAAATACTACTGAGTAACGTACACCAATTCTGGGAAGAACCCGTAGAATGCTTCAATCAGATAAAAAACTTATTAAAACCAGATGGTATTCTGACGATAGTCCTTAGAATAAAGGAACCCGAGAATAATTCGTTCTTTTCACGAATTGGTTATGATGAAGCGCGCCAAACAGCGCTTTTAAACAGCTAAATAAAGCCGGATTTCATGCGAAGACTCATTCGAAGAACAAACTTAAACGTATGAAGGTAATGAGTATTCAGTGCAGGCCTATCTTGTTAAAGGCATCGACCACTACCTAATTTGATACCGGAACACCAAACAGTTACGAATATTCTATGTGATAGTTTTTCAGCAGTTAATCACGATTTTATTAAATAACATTATAAAATTATATCGAGGTTTTTTAAATTAAAAGAATCTTGGTAATTTTATTAGCTGCAATCCATCTAAATACATTCGCCATGGATCTTCACGACAGAAACAGGCTAGTGGCGATAACAGAGTCTGGGAATTCAGAAGCCACATACACTTTATTCGTAGAAATTGGTACTCGAAGCAAGAAAGAACCTACTCCAACAAGCGATGAATATTATGCTACTGTGCAGTGGCTACTGAAAGCCGGCGAACTCAACAATTCGAAGGCTTCTTTGTATTGGCTCTCTGCTATGTCAAAGGATACTTAGAATTAGAACCTAATAAAGAGAAAGCTGAATACTACAAAAATATCGTTGAAGAGTTCGATTTCGACAAATAGTCGAATAAGGCCGTCGCTATACACACTTCTTGGCATTTACGTTCAGTCATACATATCAAATGCTACTACTTACGAAAAATAGCACCGTACTTGTATTCAAAGGCTTCGATTTCTGAAAACTCCGGTAACCGCCAATTTGCAAATATACCCGGGGCTAGTTCACTGGAGGTTTCGGTTACTCTTCGGTCAGTCCAAGCGTCGTGTATCTCGCGTTGCTGTTTCGTCACTGGCTTATATCCGTTGCGCTTTAGATCACATTCAATTGAATTCGTATGAAATGCAGAGGTGACCAATATACTTTCGTTGTACTTTGATACCTTATCAATAGCTACCGCTTGTTGATCTTCCCGTACGTAAATGAGGGTATTTAGAAGTAACACCACGTCGAAAGTGTGCTCTGTTTCAAAATCAACATAACTGCAAGCATCTACAAAAGTCACCGCCTGCTTTAGGTCCGGAACTACGCTTACATCAGAACAGGTGAGGACAAAAAAGGAGCGCTCATCCTCATTCATCCCACCTAAAATCTCGCTAGGATATTGGCCGTTACGTGAATATTCTACAAACCCAGGCTCAAGGTCTGTCGCATAAACCTCTATGGTGAAATCTGAAATATACCCACCCAAAGCATATCGAATAACGAATGAGTAGACTTCGGCACCTATAGAGCACGCGTGAAACAAAATTTTGTAATGCGGCTTTCCTAACGATTTAAGTTCACTAAACAAAACTTCATAGAGTGGTCTATTACGGAAAAAAGCGGTGGTGCCTATCGATTTTTCTGTTGTCGGCCGCAGCCTAATTGGGTTGCTTTCTTGGGCCTTAACCATTTTGATTCAACGTTCCCGTATTGCTATTTAATTTTCATCACATTTTTTCAGTTTTGTTGAGCGTCAACTAACGAGAGCTTTGCCCATCATCTACCTTAATGAATGTACCGGTCACGCATTCAGACGAAGCTGACACCAAAAACAGTAACGTGCTGTCCAGTTGCGCGGGCTCGCACATTCGTTTGCGAGGAAACGCATCGCTAAAGTCCCCTACTCTATCTATTTTGCCCTGGGTCATCTCTGTTCTAAACGCGCCGGGTGCAATAGCGTTTACGTTAATATGAAACGGTGCCCACTCAACTGCTAACGCTTCGGTCATTCTAATTACGCCCGCTTTTGTGATGGCATATAAAGATGCGCTGGACTGAGTGCCTATATTAAAGGCTGCTATAGAAGATATATTTACCATGCGCCCGGGTTTCTTTTCTTTCATTAACCGCCGTGCTATTTCACAGGATAAAACATAAGGCCCAACCAAGTTAGTTCCAAAAACGTTATCAATTAAATCGTCGGACATTTTGGTAGCGCGCTGAGCATCAGGTATACCCGCGTTGTTGATCAGAATATTTATAAGTCCAAACTTTTTTTCGGCTTCTGCTACTGCAGATTTAATATTGTCACGGTTTGTCATATCCAGCGCTATGGGTTCACAGATACCGCCCTCGGCTCGAATCTCCTCTGCTAAGGCATTAAGCCGTTCAACGCGCCGCCCGGTTACAACTACTTTGGCACCGCATTTTGCCAGCACTCGGGCGAAGCGATCCCCCAACCCTGAGGTTGCGCCGGTTACAAAAGCAACGTCGCCGGTTAGGTCTACAGAAAAATTGGGGACTGTGGGATTGTTCATAGGTTCTCTCTTTTATTATTATTTATGCAAATTGGGCCCGTTGGATTAAAACAAACCCCATATTTTATAAGCGACAAAAATGAGTCGACTTGCTATTCGGTTACTCTCCGATCATATCTCCGGAACCGCCAAATTCTTCAGGTAGATCTTTAAATTTAGGCAAGCCGTCGGGTACTGACATGGTTTTTTCACCATAAAACACGTGAAATGCGCCTTTGTGTTCGACGCCGGGAACAGTATTAAGATAAACATCGGTTTTACCCATTTCTGGATGTCTGCTCATGATGTGCCCGCCACATTCAGTGCAAAAGGTGCGATGGCTGGCTTCGGTTTTTGCAAAGGATCCAAGCTTACTTTCACCCTGCGTTACGATTACATTCTCCGTTGACCACAGACTAAATGCGTTGATCGGCGCGCCGGCCCATGCGGCACAATCTGTGCAATGACAATAGCCCATCGCTTCTGGCTGGCCCTTAACTTCGATTTTTACTGCGCCACAAAAACAGCTACCTTTATGTATTTCACCCATCGTTATTCTTCCTATATTGCGTTCAGTTGGTTGTAATTTTTTGTACTTAATCCAGACATTTAGTCTCGAAACCAGAAGCCGGAAATTCGGCTCCATAAAATACCTACGTAATAAATAAAAGCCATCAATGCACCGATACCAAGCACCATCAAACCCAGCAAAGCCACCCACTCGGCTACTTCACTCTCTGGCATAAATTGCCCAGCTACGAGGATTAGCCCTAACCCGGTAAAGAACACCGATGACCCAACCATAAACAATATAACGTTTTGCCGCGGGTTTCCTATCAACCGGTTAGGTAGACGAATTATTTTTTTCAGTAGTGGGCTCATGCTTTTAAAGGTGACGCTCTCGGTAAGCTACTTGGCTAAAAGATTGCGTAAAATTTCGTAATAAATTTCGGTCAATGTTTTAAGGTCATCGGTATCGACCCATTCGTTGACTTTATGAATCGTGGCGTTGCATGGCCCTAGCTCAACCACAGATGCACCAGTCGGTGCAACAAAGCGGCCATCGGAGGTACCACCTGCGGTGGACAGCTCGGTATCTAAGCCGGTTATCTTTTTGATGCCGCTCACTACAGCATCTACTAACGGGCCATCACTGGTAAGAAATGGCATACCATTTACGGTCCAGTCTATTTCGTAATTTAATTCAAATTCAGCGAATATTTTTTCGGTACGCGTTATTAATAGCTCTGGGGTTTGTTCGGTAGAAAAACGAAAGTTAAACACCACTTCAGCATCATTAGGTATCACGTTGGTTGCGCCGGTGCCGGAGTTTATGTTGGATATTTGAAAACTGGTGGCAGGGAAAAATTCATTGCCTTCATCCCAACGCTCGGTGGCCAACTTAGCCAGCATTGGCGCAGCCGCATGAATGGGGTTATCTGCCAAATGTGGGTACGCCACGTGGCCCTGTATACCTTTTACAGTGAGCGTAGCGCCTAATGAGCCGCGCCGGCCGGCCTTAACCACATCGCCTACTTTGTCGGTGCTTGAGGGTTCGCCAACCAAACACCAGTCAATTTTATCGCCACGTTGCTGCAATGCTTCGATGACTTTAATGGTGCCATCTACTGCCGGGCCTTCTTCATCGGCGGTCAGTAACATGGCCATTGAGCCAATATGACCGGGGTATTGTTGCGCAAATTTCTCCATTGCAATAATCATTGCTGCAACGCTGCCTTTCATATCCGCTGCACCGCGAGCCGTTAAGCGCGTGCCGTCGAAGGTGGGTGTAAAGGGTGGTGAATCCCACGCGGCTTCGTCGCCTACGGGTACAACATCGGTATGGCCTAAAAACACAAACAATGGCGATTGGTCACCGTGGCGCGCCCAAATGTTATCTACCTTACCAAAACGCATATGCTCTACGGTGAAACCCGCTGCGCTTAGCTGGTCGCCGATCAATTGCTGACAACCGGCATCTTCGGGTGTCACCGAGGGGCGTGAAAGTAGATCTTCGGCTAGCACGACGACAGCGTTTAATTCGGCGGGGGAAAATTCAGACATCTATTTAGGTTCCTGCTGAGATTCAAGTAGTTCAATTTTTCTGATTGATGATGTGCATGATACCGCCTGAAAGCGTATTTCTCTATTTTCAAACCACTGACTTTTGAAGCGCATGCCCCATAAGTTGACAATAAAAGCTGCAGCCTGCAATGTCGGGTAACAAATCAGATCCATAATAATATCAATAGAGGTTTCAGATGATCCTTAGCTCACCACGTGATATCAGCAACTACACCGCTAGCGGCGATTGGGGCACCGATACTTTCCTTGACCGTTTCAGAAAAAATGTCACCGACAAGCCCGATATCACTGCACTGATTGACCCACCCAACAAGATGGATCTGGTTGGTTTTCCTGAGGAACGTATCAGTTATAAAGATTTATCCGTACGGGTAGATGCGCTGGCCACCGCGCTGATTGAGCAATATCAAGTTAAAAAAGACGACATTATTGTGGTGCAATTGCCCAATACCATCGAGCTGATCATGACTTACATGGCCATCACTCGGGCGGGGGCCATTTTTGCACCCATGCCGGTACAGTGGCGTAATTCTGAGTTGGAATACATTGGCGGCCTTACCGAAGCCCGAATCATGATAACGGTAGAGACCTTTGGCCGTTTCAACCATATCGAGATGATCCAGCAATCCCAAAGTAAATTGCCCCAGTTAAGCCATATTGTCACCCTCGATAAGATCCGCGATATGAGCCACGGCACAGCAAACAGCGCCGCGCTTGACCAAATACCCACGGATGCCAACGACGTATTTAGCCTTTGCTGGTCTTCAGGCACCGAATCAAACCCCAAGGGTTGCCCGATGAGCCACAACAACTGGTTTGTGCAGGGCGCGATTTTACGCAATGCCGTAATCGGGTTATCTGAAGAACAAGAAACCATTTTATGCTGCGCACCGGTTGTGAATATGACCGGCGTTGGCATTGGGCTTGTACTTTGGTTGCTCAGTGGCAGCACACTGCTGATGCATCATCCGTTGGATGTCGCAATGTGCTTAGAGCAAATCAAAGATGAGCGCGCGACCCGCACCATTTTTGTTCCCACTGTGATGAACATGATTCTCAAGCACCCTGATGTCGACAAATTTGACCTAAGCTCACTCAAACGTGTGATGACAGGCTCTGCAGCACCGTCTGTATGGTCGCTTGAAGAGTTTAAACGGCGCTGGGATATCGATATCTCATGCGGTTGGGGGCAAACCGAAGGCACTGCCTTAATGGTCGGTGTCGATGATATTAAAGAGATGGAAAAGCGCGCGCGTTTTTACCCCAACTACGGTGATAAAACCCGTGATTGGTTGATTTCTGGTATCGATACCAAGATTGTCGACTTAGCCACTAACGATAGACTCACCGAAGTCGGCCAGATTGGCCAACTTGCCTATAAAGGCCCGAATGTGTTCCCTGGTTATTTCAAACGCGACGACATTACCCAAGAGAGCTTCGATGACGACGGCTATTTTTACACCGGCGATCTGTTTAAAATTGAAGAAGAGGGTTACATCAGTTTCTTCGATCGCTGCAAAGATATTATTATTCGCGGCGGCAATAATATTAGCGCGCAAGAAATTGAAAACATGCTGCAAGGCCACGAAAAGGTACTCGACGTAGCCGCCGTTGGCATGCCAGACGAAGTATTGGGCGAACGTACTTGTGTGTTTGTAGTACCCAAAAACCCAGACGATATGCCTGAGTTAAAAGAACTTACTGATTTCATGAAACAGATTGGCACCGCAGTTTATAAATTACCGGAACGTATTGAACGTGCAGAGGCTATTCCAAGAAATCCCGTGGGTAAAATTCTTAAACCACAATTACGAAAAGAGATCATCGCAATCATCGCCGCAGAAACGAGTTAAACTCACTCGCAATATTCGGTACTATTGCCTGATTAGTATTTGCTCAGCGCCAATCTACAATGTGGGTTGGCGCTGAGTACTTTTAAAACGACTACTATGGTTTCAGCTTTATAACAGCACGTATTAGCGCTTGCAACCAAAGCAATATTATCTACACCTTTTTTTCATCCAATCACTAAGCGAAGTGTCCGTCCAGTATGCCCTCTCAACGCCCCACGCCGCCGACCCAAACCCCGAAAAAACCCACGGGTTCAATGACTCCCGCTAAAGATGAAGTTGCATCATTTCAGCGCCGTAGAAAAAGTGCCCCTAACCCTGCGGCGCAAAGCCGCGGCAATACCCTTACATACACCGTAGCAATATGCCTTAGCGTTGTATTAGCCGGTGGTAGTTACTGGGGGTACACCGCAGTTTCTGGGCTGCAGCTACAACTTAGTTCTACTCAAAGCCAGTTAGACCAAGCCTTGGCTAACCTAGATACGGTAAACGAACAACTAGAATTAACCGACCAAGTGCTAAACCAACCTGGTGGTTCTGTTCAAAAAAAGCTAGCGTTGTTTGACTCGGAAATACGAAAATTGTGGGGCAATTACAAAAAGCAGCGCAGCTTAATTTCGTCGAATGAAAAAGGCCTTGCCACGGCAAAAGCCAATCATAAAAATGTTTCTAAAAAAATCACTAGCGTATCCAGCCAAAGTAAAAAGGCTGATAAGTCTCAAAGTAAAAAAGTGGCTGCGGTTTCAAAATCTATTACCTCTACCAAAGCACAGATCAAAACCACTTCTAATCAACTCAATGCACAAATATCTAAATTACGTAGTGAAATAAATAAACTGCCCAGACAACAAAAATCTACCAACCTAACGCCATTATCACGAAAAATACAAAGTAATGAAGAGGCGATAGTAGCGATCGATTCCTTCAGAGTGCAAACCAATCGAACGTTGGATAAACTCCGAAAAACCATTATAGATATGCAAACAAAACTAGATGTGTTGTCTAGCTCTTCTGCTAATACGCCCTAACGCAGCGGCTACTTTTGAGGTATTGCACCTCCGTAGACCTAAACTACGGCGTTCATTGCTTGGTTAACGCTCTGTTTTTATTCTACGTCAGCTCTGGTTTTAGCCCTAATTTAACCCCCGCTCAACCCTGATGCAGCCTGGCTCTTGCCCCGCGCTAGCCTTCTACTGGGCCAGCATATAAGCGATAGCCATATAACGAATCGCTTTGCCCACCACAATGACAACAAAGCAGCGCCACTTCGGCAACCTAAGCCACCCGGCGGCCAAACATAAACCATCTCCCAGCAGCGGCACCCAAGAAAGCAGTAACGCGGCCGCGCCCCAGTTTTGCATAATCTCGACAGATCGATCTGACAACGTACGCGTAATGCCCTTTGGGTTTATTTTTACCGCCATCAAGTACCCCAAAAACCAGGTAGTTATAGCACCCAGGCTGTTCCCGAGGGTTGCGACTATCACCAAAAAGGTTGGAGCTAGTTTTCCATCTATCAATAAATAGCTTAGTACTATCTCTGAACCGCCCGGTGCCAATGTTGACGAGATAAAAGCACTTAAAAACAGACCCCAAACTTCCGGGGCTAATAGGTTGCTCATTCACTACCTTTGTTATTCATTGAGTGAGCGACGCGTTGTCTTAAGTTAAATTTCAAACATAAAAAAAGGGTGACTGGCATATGCCCGTCACCCTTTTTGAGCGTTTAATACCTTTCAAAATTTATCTTTATAAAAGTTTTTGTATCGCAGGTATTAATTTTATGTAGGTATGGCCATATTCAAAATCTTCAATCGCTTGAAAAACCCAACCATCATCTTTTCTAGTCAACTTGCCAATAATCAAACCGGTATGGTCGCCGCCATCCATTGAAAGGTCAAAACGCGCAATTTCTTGGTTATTCACAGTATCAAAAATCGTGATGAATGCAGCCGAGATTTGATCAAACGTAAGTTCAGAAAAGCAATTCACGGTAAAAACCAATGATTGCACACCTGCTGGAATTTTAGACAGGTTTACGTTGATAACTTCATCGGCTCCAGGGGCATCACCTGTTGTATTGTCGCCGGTATGCTCTACTGCTCCACAGTTACTTTTTAACTGTTGAAAGGAAACTTGGTCAGTCATCTGCTTGCTAGCATCAAACAAAATGCACGATGCATCTAAATCTACTGCGGTTTCTTTTTCACCCGCGCCGATTCCAAAAATCCCTTTAGAACGAATTTTGCTTACGTCCCAGCCGAGTCCTACCGATACCGTAGCGATATTAACGCTGCCCGGTGTACCAATTACAAATTCATCGCCTTTGCTTAAACTGGCTGTAGTCATCACTTCCTCACATTGTCACTTGATTTTTCTTGTTTTATTTTTACAGGGTATAGTTTATACGCCTGAATTATAAAAACATCAACAAACGCACTGCTTTCTTCCGTTAGGCTTGGTATTGCGCCCAATAAACTGGCTATCAAACCCGCCACTATATATGAAATCAGTAGCGTCTATTGATTCTTACATTCAATAGAAAAAAGCTTTTGGTCTTCCAGCCTCATAAGCGTTAACTGACGCCCCCAAACACAGCCGGTGTCTAGCCCATGAACGGTAGCGCAATCTCCAGTGTCACCCTCAAGAGCAGCCCAATGGCCAAATATAACCTCTGTTTCGCTACTTTCTTGGCGCGGATAACTGAACCAAGGCTGGTACCCATTTGGCGCATCGCTTGCCGCCCCTTTAGTCGCTAACTCTAGCATGTTATCGGCGTTACAAAAGCGCATCCGCGTAAGACTATTGGTAATAAACCGAAGGCGCTCATAGCCAGCCAAATTATCATGCCATTGGTTTGGTAAGTCGCCGTACATTGCTTTTAAAAAATCAGTGTAATGATCGCTGGCTAACACAACTTCCACTTCCGCTGCGCGGTCCAAAGTATCGCGTATCGACCAGTTTGGCGGCACTCCCGCGTGCACCATCAGATACGAATGCTCATTAATCGTTTCGGCATAGGCCAAGGGCCATGTTTTTAGCCAATCTAGTAGCTCGGTGCAATCAGGTGCATCCAACACTTGGCGTAAAGTGGGCGCTTTTTCTGGGTTTTTAATACCCTCATTGAGCGCTAGTAAGTGTAGGTCGTGGTTTCCAAGCACCGTGGTAAATTGTGAACCCAGTGATTTTAAAAAACGCAGCACTTTTAATGAGTCTGGCCCACGGCTCACCAAATCACCCACGGCCCACAAGCGATCATTTGCAGGGTCAAAGCTTACCTTTTCAAGCAAGCGTTGCAGTGGCTCGTAACAGCCCTGAATATCTCCTACCGCGTACGTTGCCATGGTTAGTCTGTTTGCTCTTGCTGACGTGCAGACAGTGCATTGCTGAGGTTCACATAGGATTTAACCGGCACCTGTTGAGGGCGGTCAGCTTCATTTACTCCGCAGTCCGCCATTTCCGCAGCGGTAAACCATTGACCCAAGGTATTTCTAATTTTTTTACGGCGTTGGCTGAAGGCTTGTTTAACCAGTTCTTCAAACTGTTTGGCATCTGACAAGGGCAATAGCGTTGCTCGCGGTACCACGCGCACCACGGCTGACATCACTTTGGGTGGTGGTTTGAAGGCTTCAGGGTAGACATCAAAAAGCGAATCGATATCAAAATAATATTGCATCATTACGGTAAAACGGCCGTAGTTGGAGCCGCCCACATCAGCGGCCATTCGGTCTACCATCTCTTTTTGCAGCATGAAATGCATGTCGAGAATATCGTCGGCGTATTTCACCAAATGCAGCAATAGCGGCGATGAAATATTGTAAGGCAAATTACCGACTAACCGCATCGGTTTTCCGCTGCGCTTCAACGTTGAAAAATCGAATTTCAATGCATCTGCTTCGTGGATATTTAGGTGCTCACACCCTGCGAACATCTCTTGTAAATGCGCAATTAGGTCACGGTCAATCTCTACTAAATCTAATTCAAGATCCGGACGCTCTAGCACGCGGGTCAATACCCCTTCACCGGGGCCAATTTCGATCAGGTGTTCGCCAGCTTGCGGGTGTATCTCATCAACGATGTGCTGAATAACACCGTCGTCGCGCAAAAAATGCTGACCAAAGCGCTTACGAGGTCGATGATCTGTGGTGTAGGCCATGAAATACCTTAGGTTTTTTGAGTGTTGTTTTGGGCCATTTCAATAGCCAATTTAATAGCGGCAACCAGGCTGCCGGCCTTGGCCTTGCCGGTACCGGCAAGGTCCAATGCGGTACCGTGGTCGACCGAGGTGCGAATAATCGGCAAGCCCAAGGTAATGTTTACCGAGCGACCAAAACCCAAATATTTGAGCACCGGCAAACCTTGGTCGTGGTACATGGCCAATATGCCGTCAGCTTGTTCAAGATACGGCGGCGTAAACAAGGTATCTGCTGGTAGCGGGCCCACTAAGTTCATGCCCTCTGAACGTAACTCATCAAGCAGCGGGCTGATAATTTCAATTTCTTCTCTGCCCAAATGGCCGCTCTCGCCAGCATGTGGGTTGAGCCCTGCCACTAGAATACGCGGGGCGGAAATTCCAAATTGAGTCTGCAGCGACTGGCAAAAAACTTCTAATATTTGGCGCAATAAATCTGCCGTGATGGCTTGCGCTACGGCTGAAACGGGTAAATGAGTCGTCGCTAGTGCAACACGTAAACCAGGTTGGTTCGCGGTTGGTTCAGCGGCCAATAACATCACCACTTTTTCAGCGCCGGTTAACTGTTCTAAAAATTCTGTGTGACCACTAAATGGAATTCCAGCATCATTAATGACCGCTTTATTAACCGGTGCGGTAACCATTGCGGCAAACTGGTTATCCATACAGCCGTGAGTTGCAGCGCGTAATGTCTGCAATACGTATTCGGCATTTGCACAGTTGAGCTGGCCGGCAACAACCGGCTGCGCCACGGGGCAATGCAACACACTAATTTGGCCCGTAGGGTTAAGGTTTACGGGATCACTGGCTTGAACGCGCTTTAGCTTGATGGGTAAATTTAGCTCGCGAGCACGTTGCTCAAGTAGCTGTGCATCTGCCACAACCACCAGCTCATGCCCAGCAAAGATATCAACGGATTGTTGGGCTATTGCCAAAACTAGGTCTGGGCCAATGCCCGCAGGCTCGCCCGCGGTAATGGCAATTCGATATGGGGGATTTTTAATAGGATAAACCTAAGGGTCGGTTTACTTTAAATTTCAATAAAAACCAAAAAACGGTTACACAAACGTTAAATAAACATTAAACAGCGATTGAAGTTCTAACGCTTGTTATTGAAAGCTCAAAAGGTTGGAGCGGCGCAAAGCACACGGCCAACCATCGGTGTTTTTTATGCCTCAGGTGTCAATATCTCAACAAAAGATTCTTCGCGAATTTTTCGAAGCCAATTAAGTTTCTCTTCTTCAAATTTGCGATTAAAAATAAGATGTCTAATTTGGTTGCGCTGAAATTCAACAGACCGGTCTTCATTGCGGCGCTCAAGCAAATTTAATATGTGCCAGCCAAATTGAGTTTGGAACGGCTCACTCATTTCACCCACCTCCAAGCGTTTAGCTGTCGCTGAAAAGGCAGGTACATACTTATCGTACCCCGCCCAACCAAGCGCACCGCCCTCTTGCGCTGAACCGGGATCTTCAGAAAACTGTTTAGCTAAAACAGCAAAGTCTTCACCTTTTTTTATTCGCTCAGACAGGCTCATTGCCAGCTGTTTGGTGTATTCATCCGTACGTACTTCGTTGGGAGATACCAAAATATGCCGAATCAATACTTCATCCACAATATGTACGGCTGCACCGCGTTTTTCTTCTAATCGGATGAAATGAAAGCCGCTTGGGCTTTGAATGGGCCCGACGATATCGCCTTTGACCATTGCCGGCACCTGCTTGGCAAACAAGCTTGGGATTCCAACAATTTTACGCCAACCTAAATCTGCAGCACGTAAGGTATATTCGCCTCTTGCGCCACTTCTTGAAAGCTCTAAAAAGCTTAAACCTTGCTTAAATTCAGCCGCGATGGCATTGGCTTCTTTTTCAATTTTCGCCAAGGTTTGTACCGATGTGCCAGTAGGTACCGTTAGCAGTACATGTGAGAGCAAGTATTCCGTTGAAAGGCGTTGCTGGCCTTCGGCGGAATTAAGGTAGCTGTCAATTTCTTGAGCACTCACCGCAATGCGGTTTCTTAGAGTCCACTGCTGAACCCGGTTCAATAGCATTTCACTACGGATTTGTTCCCGTGCATCGAGGTAGCTCAAACCGTCCTCTTGAACCGCTACTTTAAACTCTTGCAGGGTCATTTTATTTTGACCAGCAATACCTTGTACGGCGGTGTTTAGCTCGTCATCGTCGATTCGAATACCACGTCGCTGCGCCATTTGTAATTGAATGCTTTCAAGAATCAGCACGTCGAGCACTTGTTGTTCAATAACAGCACGTGAAGGCTTTGGCGCGCCTTCAGGTCTGAAGTCTAGTTTTTTCTCGATATTGATAAGCCGTGCATCAAATTGGCTTTGCAAAATTACGCTGTCTTCGACGATGGCAATACTGCGATCCAACCACTGTACCTGCGCTTGGGCCACGCTTACTTGTAGCGCTGCGCCCAATAAAAGGACAATGCCCAATATTTGCTGCGTTTTAAAAATTTTATTCACTAACGGATTACCCATGTTTAGTACGTATTTGGAACACGTATACGATTATTCGAATTCTGGTATTTTGGACTTGATGATCTGGCTCAGTTTGTCGCCTATATTGCCAAGGCCTTTTAGCTCAAACTGCACAAAGAATGCGCTTTTTGACTGTACGTTGGAGCCTAAAACATTGCCGTCGGTGAGCCATTTTCTAGCGTGTACACTTACCATCCAGCAGCACTGGTCATATTGAAGACCGGCCAGCGCATCTAAGGTTCGATTTTGAGCCACATCATAGTCCCAATGAGCGACCAGTGTCCATCGATCATCCAACCCCCAAAGAGTTGAAAAACCTGGCTGTTCGACCAAATCATGGCTTACATCGGCGCGGCTAAAGCGGTAACCAAAGCGCAGCAAATGTCTGTCGTCTTTTCGGTACATTAACCTTACATCTGCATCTATTAAATGATCACCGGTAACGGCAAAACCTACCGAAATATCGGTACGACTAGAATAGGCATAGCGCAAATATCCCGCCAGCGGAGAATGATCGGTGGTTTCAGTTTGTGTGGGCAAGCCGCTTAAAACTACGTTGCGGTCTTTAAAGTAAAAAATACGCCCTAACCCACCATCAAACACTCTTGCACCTGCGGCGTTGAGTAACTGGGTTGAGAACGCCAAACTAAGCTGCCGGGTATCGCCAATACGGTCATTGCCAGAAAACCGGTTATCTCGAAACAATTGCGCGTAACTAAAGCGGTTGAGCTCGGTGTCAAAACTCGGCAAACCACTTTGTCTTTCATGTTCAACATTCAAAAAATAGATTCGTGGTTCAAGGATTTGACGCCAACCATCAGCACCTAAATCAACCTCGCGCTGCAGCGATAAAGCAGCATCAACACTCACTGCTGGCACGCCGAACTCTGGCTCCGGGTCAAAACCATTTAGGTGATCGGTGAGCTCATAGCGCAAATACCAGAGCTTAGCCGTGGGCCGAATATACCCCGACGAAAACTCAAGTGGATAACTCAGCTCAGGGGTTAGCACCAAGCGCTTGCCGTTGACTCTTTGCGCTCCGGTCAGGCCATTATTATCGCGGTAGAAATCGCTGTATTGTGCGTTTACGTTAAGCTCTACGGGTATATTTTGGAGCAAATCTGACCCCAAAACCGATACCCCTGGCCGCAGGCCATAAGGCTTGGTTAAATCGAGGTCGATGGTTTGATATTTTTGATATTGAATCGCGCTAGACCAGTGCGCCGAGTCATAACCAAGCTGTACACGCTGGCTGAGATGATTAGGATTACCAGAAATAAAGCCAGAGAACTCAAGATCGCGAAAATAGTCGATATCGCTGACTCGGTTAAAATCTACCTGGGATGACCAACCGCCACCAAAGCGCTGGCTGTGGTGCCAACCCACCAACCATCTATCGGGGTTTTCTGGCAAACCTAACAGCGGGTCGATATCGCCCCGGTCCCCGGGCAACCACGCTAGGTCAACTCGACCAGTCCGCTTTTTACCCAAATAACGAAACTCAGTGTCTAACATTAGGCCGCGTTTGCTCATGACTCGCGGAGTTAACGTCAGGTCATAATTTTTAGCCAAGTTCAGGTAATAAGGCGTGACCAGTTCAAACCCGGCATCAGAGGAGCTGCCAATACTGGGCATTAAAAAACCGGTGTGGCGTTGGTCATCAATGGGAAAATAAATATAAGGCGCGTAAAAAACCGGAATGCCCGCAACCTCCAAACGCATATGTTTGGCGCTGCCAAAACCGCTATCAAGGTTTAGCTCAATGCGATCGGCGTAAAAAGCCCAAGACTCGTTGCCGGGTTCGCAGCTGCTAAAAGAGCCTTGTCTAATTTCAATGTTGTTTGCGTCACCGCGCTCAAGTGTCTGCGCGGTGCCACGCATTTTTGAAGTGCGCAATAAATATTGTGCGCCTTCTAATTTGGACTCGGTGCCATCAAGGTCAACCACGGCCTCTTTTGCCAGCAGCACCATTTCAGCATCTACGATTGAAATGCGGCCTTTCAGCTCAAGCCTACGCTGCCCGCTACCAATGGTTAATGAATCTGCAGTTAGCAGCCGTGAGCCTTGGCGCACCTCAACATTACCCGACATCAAGCTGCCGGCATCATCTTGATATTCAATTTGGTCTGCAGATATCTGGGTAGACTGACTGGCTAACGGCTGCAACTTGGCGGATTCAGGTTCGTCTGAATAAAGGTAACCACCGCTGCAAAACGGCGCAACTTGCTGCTTTTGCTGCGCGGATAATTGCGCCGTTGGTAACCAATTAAATGATTCCGCTGCACTATTAATACCAGAGCTTTGCGTAATACCAGAGCTTTGCGCAAACAAACTGCCAGACAGTACTAGGGCTGATAATCCGGCCAACCGGCAGGTGCGTAAAAATAAGTTACAATCGTCGATCATTTTTAGGAATGAATTAAACACTTAAAACGTAGAATAAATGCGGGGCAACTTAGGTATATTTATTCGCGCGATATTGGTTCTAGCCAATACGCAGAAAATACGCCCCGTACAAACAGGCAATTCTAAAGCATTATGAGCGAAACTTCGAAGACAGCACCGGCTTCACGCTTAGAACAATTAATAGACTGGGTAACCACGCCTCTCAAGCAGCAACAAATGGCGCTGGGTTTAACCCCCCAATGCCCTGTTCAACCGGTGCCATTAACAGGCGATGCTGGTTTTCGCAGGTATTTTAGGGTGACTAACGCTGATGCCAGCTGGATATTAGTAGACGCACCACCAGAAACAGAAAACACCCTAGGATTCACTGAAATTGCAGCGGCGCTTGCGGTGCAACATGTACACGTACCGCACATCATTGCGGTAGATCTGCAGCGCGGCTTTATGCTGTTAACCGACTTAGGCGAAGAGCTATACAGCACTGCCTTAACCGGTGCAGACTCCAGCACCGTTAGCCTTCTTTACGGTGATGCCATAGCTGCGCTTCACCGCATTCAAAAAACACAAGCGACTCCTGCCTACCCACTACCTACGTTTGACCGTGCAACACTTATTCAAGAGATGAACCTGCTGCCAGACTGGCTGATTGAAAAACAATTGGGCATCTCGCTGAGCGCCCAAGCGCGCCAAATGTTTAGCGATGCATTTGATCAGCTAGCCAACAATGCACTTGCACAACCGCAAATATTTGTGCACCGAGATTACCACTGCCGCAACCTCATGGTGTGCACGCCCAACAACCCCGGAATTATCGATTTTCAAGATGCGCTCATAGGGCCACTCACATACGACTTGGTGTCCCTGCTTAAAGACTGTTACATCAAATGGCCAGATCAATGGATCGAACAACAAGCCCTGTCGTTTTTAGTCGAGCAGCAAAAACGCGGTAATTTACAACACTGCACAGCTAAGCAATTCTTAATTTGGTTCGACCTAATGGGTATTCAGCGCCACTTAAAGGCAGCCGGTATTTTTGCGCGGCTAAACCAGCGTGACCAAAAACCCGGGTACCTTAACGATATTCCCCGCACATTAAGTTACATCACAGAAGCCGCCGTACGTTACCCTGCTATGTCTCATTTAGGTGCATGGTTGGAGCAGCACGTAATGCCGGTATTGCCAGATAAACTTTCCCGCTTGACCTAAAGCAGCGGTACTGGGCAAAATAACCCAGCTGTTTCTATAGATACGGCCCAAGCGGTTTTAGCTATGTCGCTATCAATAGTAAGCCCAGCACAGTACGCACTACGGGATTTATAACCAACAATAATAACCACAGCCCGACCTACGATACTGAGTTTTAGCCAGCCCAAAAAATTAAATTATAAAACGGCAAATTTTAAAACGGCATGGGTTCGTTTTTTATTCCTTTTTTAATGAGCCTTTTATTTACGCTTTAATTGGCCTTAGGCAGCTCAACTCGTTTCTTATTCAGGCTCAATGAACTCAAAATGGAGAGTAATCAGATGGCCCTACGCAGTGATGCAGATGCCAATACTGGCCGGCACCTTAAAGATAAATACGCCATTGTCGGCGTTGGCGAAACCAAATACACCCGCGGCAGTGGCCGCACCACTCGCTCAATGGCCTCCGAGGCTGTAAAAAACGCCCTCGACGACGCCGGCCTCAAACCAGAAGATGTCGATGGCATGATGTCTTACTCCTTCAACGACTCCACCTTTGCGCCCACAGTAGCGGGTGATTTGGGGATTCGGCTGAACTACTACATGGATGTGTTTGGCGGCGGATCTTCTACCGAAGCGCTGATCGGCATGGCCATTGGTGTCATCGAAGCCGGCATGTGTAACACCGTAGTGGTGTACCGGTCGATGAATGGCTTTTCTGAAGTTCGAATTGGCGGAACCGGCAAGCGCTCGGCGGTGCCTATCACCGGCGATCAAATGCACAACCGCGCATACGGTTGGCAAAGTGCCGCGCAAAGTTTTAGCCCCACTTTTATGCGTCATATGTATGAATACGGCACCACGCCCGCGCAAGTCGCAATGGTGAAAGTAATTCATAGCGAGCATGCATCCAACAACCCCAAAGCGTATTACAACAAACGTGTCAGTGTTGACGATGTGCTCAATAGCCGCATGATCGTAAAGCCCTGCCATTTGATGGATTGCTGCATAGAAACCGACAACTCTACCGCCATTATTATTACCCGCGCGGACAAAGCTCAAGACTGTAAACACAAACCAGCGTATATCAAATCAGTAGTGGGCCGTGTGTGTAAGCCACGTGCAGATATGCACTATCAGGCAGGCCCTATTACTCGCGTTGCGGGTTATTACGGTAAAGATATTTTATGGCCAAATGCCGGAGTAAAACCTGAAGATATCGATGTCACTGGTTCCTACGATGCCTTCACTTTTACCACCATGTTACAGCTCGAAGATTACGGTTTTTGCGAGAAGGGCCAAGGCGGCGAATATGTCAGTGATGGCACCATGCGCCTCGGTGGAAAACGCCCCAACAATACCAGTGGCGGGCACCTTTGCGAGGGCTACACCCACGGTATAGCCATGGTGATAGAAAACGTCCGGCAACTGCGCCACGACGTAGATGACAGCTGCCCAATGGGCCCCGATGGCAAGCGCCAACACACTTACGATTACGCCGAAGGCGGCTGCCGTCAGCATAAAAAAGTGGACCTCACCGCCAACCTTGGTTGGGCAAGCCCCGGCACCGGAAGCGCAATGGTTATGGGCAACCAGAAAGGCTAATAAGCCTTCCTAGCAAGCCTATAAACCACAGACATGGAGAATAAACACAATGACAATTGAAGCAACTTATTTAGGAATGCCCATTGAAATATCTGAACTCGACCACGAGAATCTGGGTTATTTCAAACACTGCGCGCAGCACAACTACCATTTACAAAACTGCCCCACCTGCGACTTAGTGCGCTACCCGCCAACCGCAGCATGCCCCTGGTGTGCCTGCCTCGAATACACATGGAAACCGGTTGAAGCCAAGGGCGTAGTGCACTCTTATGAAGAGGTCACCCACGCTATTCAGCCCGCCTTTAAACCTTATCTGCCTTACCTCGTTTTGCTGGTAGAACTGGACACTCAAAACGGCGTGCCATCGGAGTATGAAGCACTGCGAGTTATCGGCAATTTAACCGATGCAGAAGGAAATTTGGCATCGCCAGAATTGGTAAAAGAAGTGGGTATTGGTACCCGCGTTAAAATGGTTTTTAAAGATCTCACCGAAGGGCTTTCAATGCCCCAATGGGTTATTGATGACGAAGCCAAGCAACCAGAAACACCTTGGCGTTATCCTGACGACTACTAAGTTTACAATCAACGGTTCGCTGTTTAGCGTTTGTTAATGCAAGCGTTAAGCAGCCATCAGGAAGTCACAGCGTGCTCACTGGGATAACCTCAACACGTTGTTTCGCTACCCCTGCGGAAAATAGAAAAGTGATCTATCTGGCGATTCAGAATGCCTCGAAAAAATGGAGGGCCTGCCCCGTGAAACGTTTTGGATACGATGCCGTTCCGTAATTAGTAGCCCGCACTGAATCGCTTTATGATTGGGCTCGAAGACCGACTGACGAATTATATTTAACCTTGGCAGTTAGACAAAATTATTTACCGGGTCGTTATTTGAATACGAGCTATTTCTCGACTACTCGCGTTCAAACAAACAAGCACATTAAGCCAACACCACAGCATTAATTAATCACACCAGTTTCGCGTTATACAAATGATGCAATACTTTACCACCTACACGAATACCTCATGGCACTAGCACCTGGGCCAGCCATTGGCTATTCGTCAGTGTGTACTCTGTTCTGTTATGAATCCGGTTTTTTTGCATATTAACCCACGCACTTATGTAGGTTGGTTTAATTAGCAATGTAACTAAATCTTCCGGTGGTTGTATCAATAACTCCTGTGAATATTGGTCTGCCAATTTTGCAATTTCTGTTTCTATCACCTCACGCGAATCAACTTTGGATGACTGATTACGACCAAGGCTATGGTACATATCTACTAGCCTGCCTGCGTAAGGTTTATGCTTCCATTGTGATATTTGATCAGCCTCAGTGAATAGCTCAAAGTCTCCCCTAACCTTGTATTGCTTCATCAAGTTTGGCCAAAAAAATAATACCTCGAATTTCTCATCATTTTGAAGGTGCATGACTTTAGGGCTATTTTTATTTACATATAGCCGAATACCGCTTTCATCAATGGATCGAATGGTTAAAACACGCGAAGCGGGATACCCCAACTCATCTAATGTGATAAGCGTACAAAAGCGCGAAGAGGCATCTCTGGTGTTAAGTGCTTCTTTATAAGTAGCAATCAGCTCATCCATTGGCAGCAAAACGGGCATACTCCGAAATAATTAATGGTCATGTAATGAATAGATACTCTATACATGGCACGGTTCCAATACAAAACCTGCTGCAAAACCACTACAAGCATGAACATACCAAGCGCACGATGTGTTGGAAGCTTGTATTAACCGCGCTTTAGCTCTATGTTGGCCGCCATGAAAGCAATGATACTCGCAGCAGGTCGCGGCACACGAATGATGCCTCTGACCAAAAACACCCCCAAGCCGTTACTTCAAATCAACGCCAAACCGCTTATTCAGCATACTATTGAAGCTCTAGTAGTTGCAGGCGTAACCGAACTGGTTATCAACCATGCTTATTTGGGTGAGCAGATAGAAGCATGCATAGGCAACGGTAATTGGCTTGGTGCGAATGTGCAATATTCCAGAGAGACAACCGCCCTAGAAACCGGTGGCGGGATATTAAAAGCATTACCGCTTTTAGGGGACGAGCCTTTTATCATTGTAAACAGTGATATTTGGACGCAGTACCCTTTCAAGCAACTAACGTCATTAAAATCTTTCCGCTTAGCTCATTTAGTGATGGTAGATAACCCACCTCAGCACCCTATCGGCGACTACTTATTATCCGTTAAGTCAGGTCACACCACCGGGATAATTTCACGAAAATCACTGACTCAATCAGAAAAAATACCACCCCAGCAAGCTCAACAAAGCACCGATAAAAATCCCACAAAACGGGCTTTAACTTATAGCGGAATATCTGTTCTAAACCCGCGGTTATTTAACGGATGTGCAGATGGAAAATTCCCGTTGCCGAGGCTTTTTGATAAGTACATGGCTGAGGGAAAAATCTATGGGGAATATTACGCCGGACAATGGAGCGATATTGGTACACCCCAGCGCTTGCGCGATATACAGCGCATTGTCGTTCAAACAAATTTCACAGGCAACAGCCCAGATTAAAGATAAAAACAACTACGCTCCACACCAACAAAACTTTCAGCCTGATCATTACACCGGACTTCACAGCAACTAAAAACCGAACATTTTGTATACGCCTACGTACACTTTTCACGAATATATTCGACGTAATCCAGCCCAGTAACCACTCCATATCTTCCTCACTATATCCCTGCCAATTATATATCCTGTCAGCTTGCAATAGCCCAAAGTTAAACTAACGTTGTATTAACTGCACAGGATAATTTAGTGGAATAGAACACATATGAAATGGTTCATCGATCGATCAATACGCTTCAAAATTTGGGTGATCCCCGTAGTCGCCTCCGTTGGATTTGTCGCATACCTATTGTTCAACGGTAGCGTCAACAACCAAAATGCCGACCGTTTGCTACAGCTTTCTAATGCATATTACCCCGTACTAGAGTTAGCCAACTCCAACATCGTAAACTTAGACAAAGCAGCAGAGCTGTATACCTCAGCGGTATCCAGCGGCGAAGAAGAAATGATAGATGACGCTGCCGAGACCTTCGAAAACCTATACGAAAACCTAGCTAAGCAGAAACAGCTACTACCCACCCATTCAGAAAGCCTAGAAGGTATTCGCATAGCGGTTGAGCAATATGCAGATGCAGCAACTTATATCTCTATGGGAATGATGAACGAAGATATTGAGTTTGATCCAATTGCAGATGCGGTTGCAAAAATGCGCTCTACCTATACTAGCGCTGTAGAACAGTTAAAAGAATTTCGGGAAACCAGTTTATCGCAGTTTCAACAATTAATAGCTGACTCAAACGCTGCATCGCAACGCGCATTAGAATATGGTTTTTTAATTGGCGCAGCGATGATGCTAGTACTTTTTGGTACAGCATATGTAGTGATTCGTCTCATCACAAAAAACTTAGGTTTAGTACTTACAAGCCTTGAAGATATTGCCCAAGGCGAAGGTGACTTAACGCGTCGAATTAGACAAACCTCAAACGATGATATTGGTCAGTTAGTAGTTGCGTTCAATAAGTTCATGGAGAAGCTCCAAAAAACTATTTCCGATGTGGTTGGGGTAATACCAAACCTCAGTACGGTATCTAGTGAGCTTGGCCAAGTCACCCAAGCAACCAAATTAATGGCTCAAGCGCAAAGTAGTTCTGCTCAAGAAATTTCTCATTCAATTAACGAAATGCGCGACAGTGTAAATGAAGTGGCTACCCATGCGTCATCTGCCGCGGACTCTGCCAATGCTGCGGATACCGTAGCTAAAGAAGGCAATGAGGTAGTCAATCACGCAGTGGATTCAATCAATGCCCTAGCTAGAGAAGTAGAGCATGCAGCAACGGTTATATCTAAATTGGAATCTGATGTAGACAACGTAGGTAGCATTCTCGATGTGATCAAAAGCATAGCAGAACAAACAAATTTGCTCGCGCTAAATGCTGCTATTGAAGCTGCCAGGGCCGGCGAACACGGCAGAGGATTTGCAGTAGTCGCCGATGAAGTGCGAACACTAGCCTCCAAAACCCAAGAATCAACCCAAGAAATTCAAACCGTTATTGAGCAACTACAGTCAGCTGCGCAGTCTGCCGTAAAAGTAATGGCAGAAGGCCAAGAGCAAGCCAAAACCAGTGTAGAGCAAGCCGAGAAAGCCGGTGTATCGCTACAACTGATTACCGACCAAGTTGAAGAAATTTCTAGTATGAACAGCCAAATTGCAGTGGCTACTGAAGAGCAGCAACGCACATCCGAAATGATTCAAAACAACGTAAGCAACATGCGCAATTCAGCAGAGGAGTTTGTAGATAGCTCCGACAAAGTGAGCGAACTCAGCGTTGCTCTCGATAAACTATCACAACAGCTACAAAGCGTTGGCGGGCAATTTAAGGTTTAGAAAAACATAATTTAATAATTTTAATTTACCTATCTAACAACAAAATTGTTATTTACAGGAAATTATTAAATTCATGGTCTATCGTGAAATTTAGGGTTCAATCACTAAGCTAGCGAACTTTAAACACTTAGTAAGAATGTATTTTAAAGCAACAACTTAAGAATTTTCGCCGTACTTACTATTAGTTAATAGCTTCGGCCAGATATTCATTTTATTAGTCAGTATGTCAGTGTTGGTTGGATAAATCACTTTGATTAAAAAGGGTAAAGAATCGATGAATTTAATTAAATCTATAGCCGCAATTTCTCTATGCTCACTGTCATTTTCTAGTTTGGCCGACCCTACAGTGTCTACCAATGCATTTATTACCGCGGGCATCAGTTTCACGGATTCGAAAGTAAGCTATGCGGGCACTGGCCAGGATCCCAAGGCTAGCGATGTCTCTAAAATGGCGGTCCAATTTACATTTGATCCCGACATGGGGCTCCCCATTACTTTCACAACTCAGCTGTTAGCGAAAGGCCGAAAAGGTTGGTCCGTAGAAGCGGAATGGGCATTTTTGGCCTATGAAGCAAGTGACAATCTCACTATTAAAGCCGGTAAAATTCTTGCTCCTTATTTTATGATATCCCAATCCATTGATGTCGGTATCACCTACCCGTGGGGTGTCGCACCGGAGGAAATCTATGGCACAGCAAATATTCCTTTTAGCTCGATCGCTGGTATGGACATTACTTATACCGGTGATATTGGTGACTACGAATACTCGATGTCTTTATATACCGGCGAGAACACCTTTACGGTACCCGCAGCTGGTTTGACTGTTGATGTGGAGTTAGTAGGCGGCGTAGGCTTTGTTTTTGAGTTAACTAACGACTACGGAATGCTTCGATACAGCATCCATGACATGAACTTTAAAGACAACATTGGCACGGTTACTGGCGGTGGGTTTCCCAGCACCTCCAATGGCAAAGTATTGTTTACCACCTATGGCGCAAAATTAGAGTTAGACAATATCTTGGTAATGAGTGAATACGCTAATAGAGGCTTAGCCCAAAGCGTGTTCCCTACTAGCAAGGCCTGGTACATTACAATGGCGTATAGAATCAATCAATATTTACCCCAGATCACCTATAGCGAAGTTAAAACCAGCGGTAGTCCGCTAGACCAAAGTCAAAGTTCTATAACGGCGGGGCTCGAGGTCACAACAAGCGCTTCAACGCGGCTGAATTTCGATATCATCCGTATTAGCCCAGACAATGGCTCAGCAGGTGTCTTTGATACCTTCCCTGTTGGATTGGGGGGGTTACCAGTCGATGACACAACAAAGATATCCGCTTCATTCTCAATGGTATTCTGAGGAATATTACTGCTAGTTAATGAATTACGTAATGGTTCAGTCACTTGAATCCGACTGACACCAATACCATAATATTTAAGAATTAATAGTATATTCGACGGAGAATACCTCACATGAAAACCAGCCTAAAATCTATCGCATTAGCAACATTGCTAACTGTATCAGCTGGAACATTTGCCCAAGTATCGGTGATTGTTCACCCAAGCAACGACGTTACTATTAGCAAAAAAGCAGCATCAAAATTATTCCTTGGGAAATCGAAAAAATTTCCAGGTGGCGGCCAAGCCGTACCCATTGAGCAATCAGATGGTTCCTCTGCTCGGGATGAATTTCACGCGAACATCACCAAAAAGAAATCGTCTCAGCTCAAAGCATACTGGTCACGAATTGTTTTCACCGGAAAAGGGCAACCGCCTAAGGAAGTCTCATCCGATTCCGAGGTTATGGAGCTAATATCAAGAAACCCGAGCATGATCGGCTATGTAGACTCATCTTCAGTTAACGCTTCAGTAAAAGTCGTATTAACTGCGCCCTGAAGACTTTTACATACACACCCATGGATGGGTAGATTGATTGAACAGCAACGTGTCAAAGCCAGACTAAACAATTTTTTACTATTAACTCCAGCAAACAACTGCTGTTCAATCTATTAAGATGGAGATTTTTAATCCATGAAATCTAACCTTAAGAATGTTGTTCTCACAGCTATTCTTGTTTTTTCTACCAATGTCTTCGCTGAGATATCAGTCATCGTACACCCCAGCAATGAAGCAGCGCTTAGTAAAAAAGCCGCATCTAAGATATTTTTGGGTAAATCAAAAAAATTCGCTGACGGCGGCAGTGCCATCCCCATTGAACAAGCAGATGGTTCGTCTTCACGCAAGGCATTTCACGCAGGTATTACGCAAAAGAAATCATCACAATTAAAAGCGTATTGGTCGCGGATTATTTTTACGGGTAAAGGCCAGCCGCCAAAAGAAGTGAGCGACGATGCAGCGGTTATAGCATTGGTATCGAAGGACCCGAAGATGATTGGATATGTTGACTCAGCTTCAGTCAATGATTCGGTGAAAGTGGTGCTTACCGCACCTTAAATAAGGCCAAAAAATAGTCGTTATTAAAAGGGCTATTTAAAATATAATAGTCAATCCAGTCATAACATCACGCTAATCTGTACGCCGAATCATCTTCGTTAATACTTCTAAACCACTAGTCTTAGAAAAATCAAAACGCATAATACGCGCATTCTTTTTACCTTCTGGCGTTGTGTAGTAATTCTTTCTGATTCCAATCTCCCGAAAACCATGAGCAATATACAAGCTCAATGCAACGCTGTTTTCGACGCTCACTTCAAGAAAAATAACCCGTGCATCCAACTGGTCAGCTTGATCAATGATGGATTCTAATAGCTCGCGGCCGTAGCCTTTGCCCTGCCAGCTTGGGGAAACCGCAATGTTTTGAAGGTGGGCCTCGCTCGCTGCTAAAGAAAGAATACCAAAACCGACTACGGTATCCCCAACACAACCAACCATGCAGTGGTAGCCACCGTCGAAACAACTTTGAAACAGAGAACGTCTCCAGGGGTGAGCGCTAGCGATTTGTTCTATGGAGCCAACTTCATCTAAATCATCGGGCCCCATATCACGGATGAAAAACTCTTTTTGTTGAATTGAAATTGCCATCATCAATCATCCTTTTCTAAGATGTGGAGCGGTTCCAATCTTTTAGTTTTAGCCACAATTCCATTTTTTTATTGGGCGATTCAATGTAATTTTGAATAGCTTCAGCATGAAATATTACTGTATTTAAGCGTTCTGCAAATACACTTAATCCGCAATGCGCCACACCAAAATATAAATATTGTTTTGCCGCCGCAGGATTTTTAGCCAGCATTGACTGCAACTCTTCACTATTTTTAGTGAAGGTTACGGTAGCGTTAGAAAAACTGGTCACGCCAATGCTACGAGCAATACCGCCCAATAGTGCTTTTTGTTGTGAAGAGATTTCTTCAGTGCCCAATGCTGTTTCTATGATAACCATGCAGTAGTCAGCAAACGAATAGCAACAGCAGTTGAGTTCAACTGGCAACCAGTTAACCGGGGCTTGGCTTGCTGATTGTTCAATTGTATTAGGCGTTATCTCACTGGGAGATGAATCAATAGTCGCATCTATAACGGTACCTATAGAGCCATTATCCGCGGTTAGCGGTACTACTGGCTGATCTTCACTTGCTTCACCCGTTTTGCTCGCAGGCTGCGTAACTGGGCCAGCTTCTTCTGCCGTGGGCTCACTACCGTGCGTGCGCTCTTCTCTAGGCGGCGCGCCGGGGAAAAATGTATCGTCCACACGGCGCTGCCAAGCATCTATGCCTAGCTGTCGTAAATATTGCGGATGGTCGGAGTCAATGTTCAAAATACGGCCCTATGATTCCCTGTGTGTTAAATACCTTGGGTTTGAGGGTGAGCACGCCGGGCGTCAGAACCCAGCAAGTTAAGCGCGTGGACATATGCCTTCGCAGATGCGATTACGATATCGGTATCTGCACCGGAACCATTTACGATCACACCATTTTTTTCTAACCGCACGGTAACTTCACCTTGTGAATCTGTACCCTTGGTAATGGCATTTACGCTATACAGCTCTAACGTAGCGCCGCTGTTGGCGATTTGTTCAATAGCTTTAAAGGTTGCATCTACCGGGCCACTACCTGTTGCAGTGGCATCACTTGATTGGGCGTTGTTCATTAGCGTAACTTCAGCTTCAGGTATTTCGTCTGTTTTCGAACACACACTAAGGCTGACTAATTTGTATTGTTCTGCAAGTTCAATAGCTTGAATATCACTGACTAGCGCTTGTAGATCTTCATCATGAATATCATGTTTTTTGTCTGCAAGTTCTTTAAATTTTTTGAATATTTCGTCGGACTCTTCGCGTGACTCAAATTCTACGCCTAGCTCTTTAAGCCTTTTATAAAGCGCTTTTCGGCCAGAATGTTTACCCAGTACTAAACGGTTTTCACTCCAACCGACATCTTCGGCTCGCATAATTTCATAGGTTTCTCGGTGTTTTATCACGCCGTCTTGGTGAATACCGGCTTCGTGCGCAAAAGCATTTGCACCGACAATGGCTTTGTTAGGCTGCACGGGGAAGCCGGTGATGGTTGCCACTAACCGCGAGGTAGAAACAATGTGCTGAGTTTCAATCATCGTTTCTACGGGCACTTGATCGTGGCGTGTTTTAACCGCCATAACTATTTCTTCAAGCGATGCATTACCTGCGCGCTCGCCAAGGCCGTTAATAGTGCACTCCACTTGCCGAGCGCCGTTCTGCACAGCGGATAACGAGTTGGCTACCGCCAAGCCCAAGTCGTTATGGCAGTGTACTGAAAAAATGGCTTGGTCTGAGTTGGGTACGTTTTCAATCACTGATTTAATCATTGCGCCGTATTCGTCGGGAATACCGTAACCTACTGTATCGGGCAGGTTAATGGTGGTGGCACCGGCAGCAATGGTGGCTTCGATCATTTGGCAAAGGAAATCAAATTCAGAACGGCTCGCGTCTTCGCAGGAGAACTCAACATCATTGGTGTAGTTACGAGCATGCTTTACAGAGCGAACAGCCTGGTCGAGCACTTGCTCTGGCGTCATCTGCAGTTTGTATTTCATGTGGATTGGCGAGGTCGCAATAAACGTATGTATACGGCTTGAGTTGGCCTTGGCCAGTGCTTCGCCAGCACGCTCGATATCTTGTATGGCCGCCCGTGCAAGACTGCAAATAGTGCTGTCTTGCACCGCTGCAGCCACTGCTTTTACTGCTTCAAAGTCACCTGGGCTGGCAATCGCAAAGCCGGCTTCAATGATATCTACATTCATCTTTTCCAGTGCTTTGGCAATGCGTACTTTCTCATCGCGGGTCATCGATGCGCCAGGGCTTTGCTCACCGTCTCGAAGGGTGGTATCGAAAATGATTAGCTTTTCCTTACTCATATAGAACTCTCAAAATTTTGGCGTAGATGTATGCAAAGGATCCAATTGAAAATAGCTTAGCAAACCAAAACAAGCACCGGTAAACGAATGGATAGACGTTTGGTTGCAGGCAAAGGCTGAAGCGGTTCAATTCGGTGATATAATTCTGAATTATAACGTGCAGCCGATACAATTATCAGACACATTCAACATCATCTTGTAAGCAACCGCCCTATTTCATGAATTCAACACCTCGCGACACCATTTACGCCTCTCAACACGACAAAGTCGACGGCTTTTCATTTGATAAACGAGTGGTATCGGTTTTCCCCGATATGATTTCTAGATCAGTGCCTGGCTACGTAACCGCTATTGCGATGCTGCCCTCCCTCGCTGACTTATATTTGCAAAGAGACACCCAAGTATATGACTTAGGCTGCTCGCTTGGGGCCTCTACTTTGGCCGTTGCGCAGGTAGCAAGCAGCCGTAACTGCAATATTGTCGGCATAGACAACTCGGCAGCAATGCTCGAAAAATGCCAACAACTAGTCGACCAATCAGGTTTTGCTAGCGCTATTGAATTACGTTGCGGCGACTTGGTGAACGCCAGCTATGAAAACGCATCAATGGCAATCATGAACTACACATTACAATTTGTGGCGGTTGAGCAACGTTTGGAGCTACTCAAGGGCCTTCAAAAGGCGCTGCTACCCGGCGGCGTATTGATTTTGTCTGAGAAAATCACCTTTCCCGACCCTCAGATTAATCAAGATATGATTAATCTGCACCAAGCCTTCAAACGAGAAAATGGCTACTCTGAATTAGAGATCAGCCAAAAACGCGCAGCACTAGAAAACATATTGATTCCGGAGCAGTACTCAGCCCACCAAGAGCGCTTGCAGCAGGCTGGTTTTAGCCGGGTAGAAGTGATCTGCCAGACCCTTAATTTTTGCACAATGCTTGCGATAAAATAATCATGTTCGAATTCTCGCCGCTTTACACTCGCCTTACACAAGCAGGCTTTGAGGCATGGGTGCAGCCACTGTCGCAGTTGATCGCCCACAAGCTAGACCCTAACAACCATGGTGACCTTAACCGTTGGTACGACAGCATAAACCGGCTCCCAAGCCTGCATGCCAGCGAAACCGAACTAAACCGCAACACCGTACGCATTGGCTTGAAGGATGATTTGAGCTACGCCGAACAAGAGACACTCACCACAATACTTGAGCAGTTTAAGCCCTGGCGCAAAGGCCCGTTTGATCTGTTTGGCATTGATATCAACACCGAGTGGCGCTCAGACTGGAAGTGGAACCGGCTGGAAAACGCCATCACACCGCTGGCTGGGCGCACGGTGCTAGATGTTGGCTGCGGCAACGGTTACCACGTACTAAGAATGGCCGGAGCCGGGGCAGATTTGGTGGTGGGTATTGACCCAACGCTTGTATTTAACATGCAGTTTCAAGTGTTACAGCGTTACTTAAAAGAGCAACGTTGCTGGGTAGTACCGGTCACGCTAGAGCAGCTTCCCAGCGCCATTAATGCCTTTGATACAGTCTTTTCAATGGGGGTTTTGTACCACCGGCGCTCCCCTATTGACCACCTGTACGATCTAAAAAAACTGATCCGCCCGGGAGGCGAACTGGTATTAGAAACGCTGGTTATTGATGGCGATGAAAACGATATTTTGATCCCGCCGGGGCGTTACGCAAAAATGCGCAACGTATGGTTTATTCCATCAGCGAAGGCGCTTGAAGTGATGCTAAAGCGCTGCGGGTATCGCGATATTAAAATAATTGATATCTCTACCACCAGCGTTGATGAACAACGAGCAACCAATTGGATGACCTTTGAGTCACTCGCTGATTTTCTCGACCCGCTTGATTCAACCAAAACTATTGAAGGCCTTCCTGCCCCCAAAAGAGCTACCTTCACCGCTCAAGTTTAGTTAGCATTTAATTCTGCCTTAGCCCAAGCTTAATGCCATTTTAGCGCCGAATTAATCTACCAATTTTTGGTAATTGCGGATGATCATTTCAGGGTTATGAGGTGGTCTTAAAATAGCCCTCAGCCGCCCTTCAGGGTTCATCAGAAAAATGCTATCGCTGTGGCCCACTTCGTAGTTATCTGTTTCTGGTTCTTCAGGCACATAAAACACTGCACCGAGTTGTAATGAAATAGCCCGCAGTTGTACGCTGTCGCCGGTTACGCCTAAAAATTTCTCGCCAAAAAATGCCACATATTCTGCCATTAATTCTGGCGTATCGCGCCGTGGATCAACCGACATAAAAACAAACTGAGGCTGCTGCGCCGTTGGCAGTTTTAAATCAGATAAACCATTGGCTGTTTTACCCAATACCGCCATTGCAACTGGGCAGGCATCTGGGCATGAGCGATACCCCATATACAAAAAGGTCCATTTTCCTTTGATATGTTCCGGAGTAAACACACTGTTATCCTGCGCTATTAATTCACTCCACAAAATATTCCGAGCCGGGTTTATCTCTATTGCCTGCTCTAGCTCCAACGGCGCTGGCTCGCGGCTAGCCTGCAACATGAACGCGCCAACACCCAGTGCGCCAAACAACACAAGCACTGCAGCGTAGCCAAGTTTACTCATTCCTTTATCTTGATTCGTCATTGTTCAGTCTTACCTTTTCTTTACTGGCACATGGATTTTTAATGTTTGTTTATCTTCAAACATAAGATCAAGCTCGATAACCTCACCGGCTTTAAAATATCGCGCTGGGCTCATCAGCATCAAATGTAACCCTCTAGACGCCAGCTTTACCATAGCGTTTGCTGGAATAGTAATGGCGTCTAACTGGTCCATCATCATCATTCCGTCATGCATTCCAGAACGGTGCATTTGAACTTCTTCAAACTCAGCGGCGCTAACCGAAACTAAAGTACGGTCTTGGTCGCTGGTATTTTGTATTTCCATATATGCCACCAATACGTTGCTTCCAGGTGGGGGCGCTGCAATCCATGGTGCTGCTACATTAATTTCGGCTAACACCAAAGCTGGAATAAACAAAATAACAATCATAAAAATAGCGTTTAGCTTTTTCATTACACACCAAAACTTTAAATCAATAATCCGATTACCAACAATAAAAATTGCTGCGCAACCAACAAATAACGTATTTGAAATTCACAATTTTCGTGAAACTAGCGTCATAAAAAACGTAATTCTTATTTACACGCTCACTACTTAAAAACGGCTTTGCGAATCGATATATTTCTATATATTTATATACAGGCAGGTATTTACAAAACCCAACAGTGTTTCACGCTGCCAATTAAACCTGCCAAAAATACCGGCTGAGCCTTATTTTTCGTACGCTTTAACAGGCCTAATGTTAACACATACCGACCTAATGAATCGGTTTGATCAGCGCACACAAGCCAAACCGAATGGCCTGCACACAGTTACACCTACACACACTCCTACTCGGTCAATGTTTAACTCGTATCAACATACAATCCCATTGCTAACCGAAACATGATTAAATCAGACTTGGCGTAATTTTCTTTCCTCGTATTTAGCAACTGCAAGAATAAAAGGAGTAATTTCGAATGGCTATCCAACATCGACTAGTAGAATACTACGACGGCGACACCTTACTTGAAGGCTACCTTGCTTTTGACGACGCTATTCAAGGGCAACGGCCATGCGTCATTATTGGCCACACGTGGGCCGGCCGCAGTGATTTTGAATGCGAGCGCGCCAATAAACTGGCCGAATACGGATACGTTACCTTCGCATTGGATATGTACGGTAAAGGCCAAGGTGGCGCTGACCCAAAACAAAATGCAGCTCTCATGCAGCCTTTTCTAGACGAGCGTTCCTCGCTGCAACTGCGAATGGCGGCGGCTCTTTCTATCGCTAGCGAACAACCAGAAACCGACAGAAAAAAAATTGCCAGCATGGGATATTGCTTTGGCGGTTTATGTTCGCTTGATCTTGCTAGAACCAACACCGATATTCTTGCCGCTATCAGCTTTCATGGGCTGTTCAACCCACCGGGGAATACTGAAGGCAACGCCATCACCGCCAAAATACTCTGTCTGCACGGAAACGATGACCCGATGGTACCCACCGACAGCGTGATCGCCTTGCAACAAGAACTCAGTAACGTCGGTGCAGATTGGCAGATTCACGCATATGGGAATACCACCCACGCCTTCAGCAAACCGTCGGCCAATAGTCCAGAAATGGGCATGATGTACAGCGCCGTGGCAGACAAACGTTCTTGGGCAGCGCTAATAAACTTTTTGGAAGAAGTGTTCGAATAAACGCTTGGATACTAACGGTACAATTTTGAGGCTTACTGAATGAGTAAAATTAATGAGTAAAATCCCAGATGGCAGAGGTAAAACAAGCTCAGCTAAACCTCTCTTAACTAAATCAGAAAAAGTAGACCGTGTTTTAGCGCAGCAACGTGATTACATTGCGAAGCGAGAAAAGGGTTACCGTGAACAAGCGCTAAAACTATACCCCTGGATATGCGGGCGCTGCAGCAGGGAGTTTGGCCATACTAACGTGCGCGAACTCACGGTTCATCATGTAGACCACAATCACGACAACAACCCCACCGACGGCAGTAACTGGGAGTTACTATGCATCTATTGTCATGATGAAGAACACAGTAAATATGTGAGTTTTGTGCAGTACGGAAAAGGCTCTGATTCTGCTGTTGAGCCAGCTACCCACAACCCTTTTGCGCAGCTTAAACAGCAGATGGAAAGCGCTTCTGCCAAACAAGAATTAACTAATAAAAATTCAACGAGCAAGAAAGAAAAGAGGTCTAGTCAAACGGATCGAAACAAAAAACAACGTTAGAAACGAGACACTAAAAACGGAACTTGAGAAACAAATCTCGATAACAAAAACGCTGGGCCAGCAAAACAGAACACCGCTGCTTCTACCTATGCGCCATGCAACGCACCTGAAGTTACCGTGTGAGTTAGCCTACGCGACTAGCACAGAAGTCAGCACAGCACTAACGAAAGGCCCGTACGCCACATAGGCACCGGGTTGGTTACTCCGCTAAAGCATCTGCCAACTCAACCTTTAAGCAGCAGCAATAAGTTCTGAGTATGCTCAGCGGCTGCTCGGCCAATTTCGGTAAGGTAGCCACCATCGGGCTGAGTGGTAATGCCTTTTTCGAATAATCGTCGTGCAGCTGCAACGGCCATAGGCTCTGCAGTGCTATGTACTTTTAGTCCTTCGTGGGTTGTTTGAAGACTAAATTGGGTAAGGATATTCAGCTCAGCAGCCAGCTCTATATTGTATGGCATCGGTCCGTCTCCTTTTATAAATGTACTTTCTGCGCAGTTACTTGTTCCAATTACGTACTCTTACTTTCGCGCTCTTACTTCCAGTGTACATGAAAACTATAGCGTGCCTAGCTCATCCCAACTAGGTACATTTTCTGGGTATGTTGTCCGCTGCACCAAAAATCTCAATCTCTACACCTATCTACGCCTTAACACCACCGCAATAGGCTATCGCGTAGCGCTTATGTACCTCCTGCCTAAATCTGTACTCAATTCTCGCCCGCATCCATCACTCGGCCATTACTAAGCCAGCATTAGTCACCGCTTATTTTAAATAACGCGTAAAAGCACGCTCTAGTTTTCCGTTGCGTTTTACCTGCGCCAGCCAACCATCAAGGTACTCTTTCAAGGCGATATCTTGCGGTAGCAGGTAGCCTTTTTCGGTATAGGTTAGCAACGTTTTCGGCATCAAAGCACACAGCGATGGAAACAACCTTTGCTGAAGTTTCACTTCAATATCATCGGTGATCATTACATCTGCATGCTGGTCGCGAATTTGCTCGAATATCGTGGTGTTATCTGGGTAAACAATAACTTGGGCCTGCTTGATATTGGCCACCACAAATTTCTGGTTGGTGCCCCCTGGGTTCACAATCACCCTAACTGCCGAGCGGTCAATTTTGCTCAAACTGTTTAGCTCGTTTATTTGGTCACAACGGCCAATAGCCGTTTTACCACCAATGGCATATTGCTGCGAAAAGAACGCGCTGCGACGGCGCTTTAATGAACGGCTAATACCACTCATACCTACATCAAAGCGATCATCAGCAAGATCCACCATTAACGTTGGCCAGGACGTCTGTACCAGTTCAAGCCCCACCCCCAAACTTGCTGCCAAGTCCTTTGCCATGTCGATATCTACACCGGCAAACTGTTTGTCTTGGTCGATATAACTGAAAGGGTTGTAGTCGCCGGTGGTGCCTACTCGTATCACACCGTTTGTTAATATTTGTTGGAGTTTATTGCTTGGCGTTGTGCTGTCTATTTGTATTAATGCCATGGCCGCTAACAGCTGATGCTTCATCTTCACAGAGATAAACGGGCTGCTAATCGCACGCGAAATTTTTTGGCGGTTATTCACTTGCTGCGCTTCGTCGTGAAGTTCAGGTAACGCCAACACAAACTGTTTAACCATGCTCTCGCCTAGGCTTATCAGTTTGGGCCGAATATCGGTTTTAAGATCGGGGATATTTTCCGCAACCGTTTTAGGGCTCTTGCCCTGTGCTTGCCATTTGTTCATCCAACCGGTTTGCACTTGTTTGGCCAGCTTTATTTGCAAACGAAAGAATGCATCCACCGATGCAGGCTGCAAATTGTGTTTACCCGCATTGGCAATGGCGCTGGCTAGCACAACCTCCTCGCGCTTTACGTTTTCAACCGCTATACCGTGGGCAAATTTGTACAGCGCCACGTCGTTCATAACCTGTAAACGCTGATCAACCAGCTGCAATAGTTTGTCTAGTTCAGTGTTGTCTGCCTTAACTAGTCCTACGCTCAATACGCTGACCAGCAAACATACCGTTAGCAAGCGCTGGCCAACGCCAGCAAAAAAACCTTTGTGCATACTCAAAAAACCCTGGGCTACTTTTTATAATTCAATTCAATAGGCAATGATGCCGAATTCACATTCCAAGTGCGACTGGTTTATTGCGCTTAAACTTTTTTCATACTCTCGTAAAACACTTTAATTAACGCTATTCAGCAAGCTAAAGGTTCGATACTCTCAAGCATTAACTAGCCATCAGTGATAAACCATTCGTAATGAACACCACCAACAAACAGCCCTACTTCACACGCGCCGTCAGGAGGCTCCGTTGATTATTAAAGGTTTCTTTCGTACCTTAATATTTTCATCACTATTGTTTTTGGTAGCCTGCAACGAGCCGGTTAATGAAACATCTGCAACGCCAGCAGCGCCGACTTCTAAGGCCAAATTGACCGTATATTCAAAGGTATCAGAACGCAGTATGAGAAAAATGGATATCTACAAAAGCCCTACCTGTGGTTGCTGTGTAGATTGGGTGAGCCATGTTGAACAACATGGATTTTCATTCACGACTCATCATCCAACGAATTTGAACCAGGTCAAAAGTGAGTTAGGTATTGCACCGCAGTATCGCTCTTGCCACACAGCGGTTACGGCGCAGGGGTATGTTTTCGAAGGTCATGTACCTGCACGCTATATTAAGCAATTTATGGCCTCACCACCTGTAGGTGCGCGCGGCTTAGCGGTGCCTAATATGCCGGTAGGTAGCCCCGGAATGGAAATGGACAAACGCTTTGAACCATACCAAGTCTTACTACTAAAGAGCGATGGCAGCGCCGAGTTGTATGCCAATATCACTCATCCGGGTCAGCAGTAGTCCATAAGGTTCATTTGCTCGCAGCGGTAAGCGGTAAGCGGTAAGCGGTAAGCGGTAAGCGGT
>JAESUM010000022.1 GCA_016763075.1 Pseudomonadales bacterium | reverse complement strand
GTGGTCACAGGTTCAAATCCTGTCGTCCCGACCAATTCTAGAGTTCAAGCAAATACTTCTCTTGAACCTCATTCATGTCGTTGATCTCTTCTTCGGCATTATCCGATATGTATTCAAATAACACCCTTTGTACGCAGGGTTATTGCGCTCGAAAATGCTGCTCGAGTTCTTCGCGTGTTTGCTTCGAAAACTTCTGTAGCGCTGGAAAGAATTGGAAAAACTGATCTTCCAGTGCTTCATAGTGCTGAAAAAATTGTGCCCCAGAATTGAGTAACGGTGTTGGCCGGCTCAGTCTTTGCGCGGTCCTTTTAAGGATCGGTGGTATGGCGTCAGCATTGCTGTACCGCATCAGAATGTTGTGGCTAGTCATGCGCTCTATAAAAGCTTGCGCGTTCGTGGGTAAGGGCGTTGGGCAGGTGTTTAATATGCCGAGCGCCTGCATGTTGAAGTCAGCGAGTTCACGGTCATCATATAAGTGCCAATGCTTCGCTAAAAAGTGATCAAAACTGATGTCGGTGATGATTCCGGCGTATCGGCGCATGTCTGGGCTAAAAAATTGTCGGCACTGTTTGATGCAGGAGTGTTGGTCTGTAAAACGATCAATTTTTCGATGCAGCTGGATGCCGGACTCGATGCCAATCGGGTATTCGCCTTTTAATGGGCCTTTGACGAAGTCACCTAAAAACCCTCCAACAACCCAGTCGGGTTGGTTGCCTGAAAGCAGCAAATGAGCCAGAAAGTTCATTGAGTGGTTTAGATGGGCTGCGCGAAATAGTTTTCCAGATATTCAATAAAACTGCCGTCGCAATCTTGTTCGAGTTGCTGTTGGTCAAGCAATGACTGCTGGGCAAGCTCCTGAAAATGCCGCTGGCAGGGTGCATCAAGCGGATTGCTAACCATTGCGGCCATCGTGTTTTCTGACCATTCACGGCCAAACTGCGAAAACGATTGTTGTTTGTCGCGCATGATATTCAAAACTTGTGCAGAAGGGGTTTTATTAGCATCCGCGACTTTATCCATTTGGACGCTTAACGATGTTTGATACAAATCGGTTTGATGTAACGAGTCCAAAATACCGGCAATAGACTCCATTGATTTGATCAAAGGTTGTGCAATATCGGCGAAGGGCTTTTCGCCATCAAGGGTTTTGAGCTTAAGGCTTGGGTCGCGCCCGTGGTTAACTACCCGTTGTTGGTTGTCGTGAATACAGCTGATCTCTTTATCGCATGAGAGCGGACTGTCGGACAGTAAGCAGTAAAGTAAAAAGGTATCGATGAAGCGAATTTGCTCGGCATCAATCCCTAGCGGTGTGAATGGGTTGATGTCGATGCAGCGTAGTTCTACATACTCTACCCCTCGTTGACGAAGCGCATGCAGAGGCTTCTCACCGCTTTGAGTGACTCGTTTTGGCCGAACCGAGCTATAGAATTCATTTTCGATCTGCAGCAATGCATCGTTTAATTGTTGATGCGCGCCATCTTGTTCTACACCTATTTCAGTGTATGCAGGATAGGGCTGATTCATTGCGCGGTTGAGTAGTTCGCTATAGGAGTCGAGATCGTTATAGCTTGCTTTGAGGGAGTCTTGCGCAGTGCTTTGGTAGCCTAGGTCTCCCATTCGCAGGGAGGTCGCGTAAGGCGAGTACAGTGAATGCTGGTCGAACTCTTCTAATGGGTGCTCGCGGTTCGACAAAAAGCTTTTGCACACTACCGGCGAGGCACCGAAAAGATAAATGAGTAACCAAGAATATCGTCGGAAATTTCGAATAAGGCTGAAGTAGCCGCGGGTTTTATAGTCTTGAAAAGAAAGGTCGCTGTTTTCGCGCTGCTGTAAGGCGTTCCAAATTTCGTCGGGAATTGAAAAATTATAGTGAATGCCAGCAATCGTTTGCATGACTCGGCCATATCGGTGCCCGAGGCCAACGCGGTATACCTCTTTCATTTTACCGATATTCGAGCTGCCAAATTGCGCGACTGGAATTTTCGAATCAGTGCCAAGAATACAAGGCATGCTCGTAACCCACAGCAGCTCATCTTGAAGCTGGCTGTATACGTAGCGATGAATGTTATTTAAAAAGTCGAGGCTTTCATCAATGCTGGTCGAAACCGGCGTGATGAATTCAAGCAGGGCTTCAGAAAAGTCGGTTGTAATGTACGGGTGCGTGAGCGCCGAACCCAAATTCTTCGGGTGGGGCGTTTGCGCTAGCTCACCGCCAGGCTCAATGCGCAGGCTTTCTTTTTCGATGCCTCTGCGTAGGTTTTTCAGTTCACTAAGGAGCTGTTTATCCTGTAGGTAATCGAGTTTTTCGGTGATAGATCGTGGGATTTGCAGCGCTGCGTTCATCCAGAGAGAAGGCCTGTAATGTTTCTTTCAGCTTACCACACAAAGCGGTGAAAATTCTTTGGTTTGCGGGCGTTATAAGTGCAGCCTTAAATAGCGCTGAACTTTCGTTTTGAGGATGTTGAGGTGGGGCGTATGGAGGGATGTTTTGGCTGAACTATGAAGGTAAAACAGCCCTGCGACAGCACCAATTGGTTGCCGGACGCAGGGTGTTGTTACATTAAGCTTTGCTTGGCCCTGCTGCAACAATGGCATCAGCAACATCAAAGCGTTCAAAGTTTTTGGTGAATTGGGCAATCAAATCGGATTCTTGCTGTTGGTAAGCTTCCTTGTCAGACCAGGTATCTACCGGGTTCAGTAAGGTGCTATCAACGCCGTCGATATGCTTTGGAATATCCAAATTCAAGTTTTCAAGATGAACGGTATCGGCGTTTTTTAATGCGCCGGACTGAATAGCGCTAATGACTGCACGGGTTGTCGGTATGCTAAAACGTTTTCCGCCTTTACCGTGTGCGCCGCCAGACCAACCGGTATTTACCAAGTAGACTTGGCTGCCGAACTCTTCGATACGCTTGATGAGCAGGTCGGCGTAAACCGATGCAGGCCGTGGGAAGAATGGAGCGCCAAAGCAGGTAGAGAAGGTAGATTTAATCTCTGCACCGGAGCCCATTTCGGTGGAGCCAACCAATGCGGTGTAGCCGCTTAAGAAGTGGTATGCGGCAGCCTCTTTAGTAAGGATTGAAACCGGAGGCAGTACAGCTGTAAGGTCGCAGGTCAAAAAGATAATGGCTTTTGGTTCGCCGCCAAGGTTTTCTTCGACCCGCGCTTCGATAAAGTCGCGTGGATAGCCAGCACGGCTGTTTTGAGTGAGCGATACGTTGGTGTAGTCAGGGACTGCATTTTCATCCAGCACAACGTTTTCTATGATGGTGCCAAACTTGATGGCATCCCAAATGACAGGCTCGTTCTTTTGACTAAGATCGATACATTTGGCATAGCAGCCGCCTTCAATGTTGAATACAACACCTTTGCCCCAGCCGTGCTCATCGTCACCAATAAGGTAGCGGGTTGGGTCTGCAGACAATGTTGTTTTGCCGGTGCCGGATAAACCGAAGAACAAGCAAACTTCGCCATTTGCGTCAGCATTGGCTGCGCAGTGCATAGGAAGAACATCTTTTTCAGGCAGTAAGAAATTTTGAACCGAGAACAGCGCTTTTTTCATCTCGCCCGCATAACGCATGCCGGCTAGCAAAATTTTACGTTTAGCGAAGTTGATGATGACGCAGCCTTCGCTGTTGGTGCCATCACGTTCTGGCTCGCAAACAAAGTTGGCGCAGTTAAGGATGTCCCACTGTTCTTTGCCTTTTGGATTGAATTTTTCAGGACGGATAAACAGATTGCGGCCGAACAGGTTTTGCCATGCGGTTTCAGTGGCTACGCGGATCGGTAAATAGTGTTCGATATCTGCGCCAACGTGAAGATCCGAAACATGGTGAGTACGCTCCTGAATATACGTGTCTACACGCTTCCAGAGCGCGTCGAATTTATCAGAATCAAATGGGCGGTTTACGTTACCCCATTCAATGGCTTCAGATGTGCTGGGCTCTTCAACAATAAAGCGATCCATAGGGGATCGGCCTGTACGTTCACCTGTAGTTACAACCAGTGCGCCATTTTGAGAAAGCACACCTTCGCCGTTTTGGATGGCAAATTCAACGAGTTGAGGAGTATTCAGGTTTTTGTACACTGTATTTTGAGCTGCTATTTTGGGCATATGGGCCATTCACCTAAGTATTGTATTGATTTGGATCGCGTTGGGGTAAACGTATCATCGGTCGCGAAATTAACGAACAGTAGGTTCGTTTAGAGTGCACATCAGCGTTTTGGAAGCCGGGTAGGTTTGGTCTACGTAATGTGCTCGAATTCAGTAAGCGCTGCAGCCTAGCTATAAAGTTGAATGCTCGAAATTATAGTTGATACTGAGTTCTGCGCTGTGCCAGCAACATAGCTTTTATGTTGGCAGCGATAAACCAATAATTATCTCATAAAATCCATAGTAATTTCCAGCAGACTCGGCGGCTAAATCGTGACCGGAACCTATAGATCTTGTTGAGATGATTCCTTGAATTTGTGGATCTGCCGGCGTTGCTTTTTGGTTGGCCGTTCATCAGCGCCGCTGAAGCCTGCGTTGAGCTGCTTTCGTTGAGCTGCTTGCGCGTCTCGCTCCTTAACGCTTTGAGGGGTTTCGCCGTACAGCAACGAGGCCTCTTTTGCGCTGCGACGTTGGCCGCTGAGCTGAGCAACCACCACGGTTTTTAGGTCGAACCCTTGTTTGATGATCAGTTCGCAGCCAACTTCTACAGAGCGGCTTGGTTTGGGTTTGCCACCGTCATAGAGTATTTTGCCGTTTTCGATCGCTGCTTTGGCGAGTGCACGGGTTTTAAAAAAGCGCGCAGCCCATAACCATTTGTCGAGCCGAACGGATGGATCAATCGGTGAATGTGCCACGTAAGGGCTCCTAGCATCGAATTTAAGGTGGGGTAGCCGTACTATGGCATATAGCAATGAGCCAATTCTAGGTTGTGATTTTAACAGCAGCGGTTGTGCTATCGCGCAGGTATTTAATCGCCTGGGCGTTAGACTCAAATTATAGTTAGCGCACTATTAATTAGACGTGCCCTTATTTTTTTGTTGGTTTATACTGCTTGCCCGTGTGTCAGCAGGCATTGCCGCACTGCACGGGCTGCTTGGATCATAAACCGCTGAACAGCAGGGGTTTAGGCTTAGAAACCGATCTTTACATAATAATATTCGGTACCGATTCTAAGGGCATGTTCCACAAGTAGTGGGCTCTATTTTGGCGATTAAACATATGTAGTGGACGTTGTCCTTTTGAAGGCGCGCCGTTAGATGAACATCGAAATAGGCCATATAACGCTTGTCTCCATTTGAATATGGAGCATATTTAGAATGTCGGAAGGCGTGTGCGAAGCATTGATCTTCGCCAAGTGAAGCGTGCAACTACTAGTCTGTAGGCGTTTCATACACGCGGTAGTATTTCGGCCTCTAAAAAAGCCTTCACATAAATACAACACGTTTTTTCCTCTGCTTGCGAATGGCGTAATCAGAGTGGAAAGATACGATAACAACAAGAGGAGTTGATCTTTATGAGTATAAAGGGAAAAGCTTTTATCGCAGGGGTTTACGAGCATCCAACCCGTGATGCTTCGGATAAATCTCTACCGCAGCTACATGCTGAGGTGGCTAAAGGCGCACTGGAAGATGCGGGTTTAACCTTTAAAGATGTAGATGCTTACTTCTGCGCCGGTGATGCACCTGGCCTAGGCGGTATCTCAATGGCTGAATACATGGGCATCCATATTCAGCACACAGATACTACTGAAATCGGTGGGTCTTCCTACGTTGCTCACATTGGCCACGCGGCTGCCGCAATTGCTGCGGGAAAATGTAACGTTGCTCTGATCACCCTTGCGGGTCGTCCAAAAGCAGAAGCTCAGAAAGTGGGTACTGGTGGCGGCGGACGTGGTCCAATGTTTGACCCGAACGCACCAGAGCTAGGTTTCGAAGCAGTATACGGGCCTGCAACTGCAAACATGTACGGCATGGCGGCGATGCGCCACATGCACGAATATGGCACCACTAGCGAACAGCTTGCTTGGATTAAAGTAGCGGCTTCGCATCACGCTCAGCACAACGAACATGCAATGCTGAAAAAAGTGGTTACCGTTGAAGACGTATTGAATTCACCGATGATCAGTAATCCGCTTCACCGTTTAGACTGCTGTGTAGTTTCAGATGGCGGCGGCGCGATGATTATCGTAAGCCCAGAAATCGCTAAATCACTGGATCGTCATTGCGTAAAAGTATTAGGTCATGGCGAGTCACCTAAGCATTTGAACGGTGGTAAAGTTGATCTAACTTATACCGGTGCAGTTTGGTCTGGCCCACGTGCGTTCTCAGAAGCAGGCGTAACTCAGGCAGACATCAAATACGCGTCAATCTACGATTCATTCACCATTACCGTTCTTGAAACGCTGGAAGACTTGGGTTTCTGTGAAAAAGGTAAAGGCGGTGAGTTTGTAATGGACGGCAACCTGATTTCAGGTGTTGGTAAATTACCGTTCAACACAGATGGCGGTGGCTTGTGTAGTAACCACCCGGCTAACCGCGGCGGCATGACTAAAGTACTTGAGGCTGTTCGTCAGCTTCGTGGTGAAGCACATGAGAAAGTTCAAGTGCCTGATTGCGATATCGTACTGGCCCACGGAACCGGTGGTTCTATTGGTACACGTATGGGAAGCGCAACTGTAATCTTAGGGAGAGAAGACGCATGAGTGAGAGAAAAGCTCCGGCTCCAGTAGTAAATGTTGAGACTAAGCCATTTTGGGATGCAACTGCCGAAGGCAAATTGCTAATCAAAAAATGTAACGCCTGTGATGAAGTTCACTGGTACCCTCGGTCAATGTGCCCGTTCTGCCACAGCATGGACACTGCATGGATTGAGTCTTCAGGTAAAGGCGTTATCTATAGCCACAGCACAATGCGTCGAACTCCGGTTCCGTATTGCTTGGCTTACGTAACATTGGACGAAGGCACAACCATGATGACCAATCTAGTTGATGTTGATTTCGACGCGCTAGAAATTGGCCAAAAGGTTGAAGTTTCTTTTGCCGATACAGGCGAAGGCAATGCATTGCCTTACTTCACCACGGTATAAAGACTGATCGGGTTTATTAAAGCCTTATAGGGCCAGCCATATATTCGAGATAAAAAACCCGTTGGCCAAAAGCTGACGGGTTTTTTTATGGGCCTTAGCACCTCTGAAAGGTTGCGCATTCTAAGTACCATAAAATGATGGGTTATGAACTATAATTTTTGGTGTTGCTTCGTATGGGTAGCCCAATCACAGTGAGGTCGTTAGTGGGTAAGGCCGGCGCTCTTTTCTTATTGTAGAGCAGGTACGCAGCTGTGGGCGCTATAGTCGCGCGATAAACCCGAGCCGTTAACTGGAATTAAGATCTAAGTTAACATAGAATTCCGCTGCGAATGTTTTAACAGATGGTTTAGCCGGATGCTTGAATCGTAGCAGGCACAGTGCGTACCGCGATTATCGGCAATGTACGTTACGAGCCTCTACCCGCAATTTATTGATACCTATTTGCTGGGTGTCTAATTATTAGGAAGCTGTTCCCATGAAACCCGAATACACGTTGTTTACTTCTGAATCTGTTTCAGAAGGTCACCCCGACAAAATGTGCGACCAGATCTCTGATGCGATTCTTGACGCCTACCTAACTCAGGATCCTAATGCGCGGGTAGCCTGCGAAACGTTGATCAAAACCGGTATGGTTGTTGTCGCCGGCGAAATCACCGCCGATGCGCATGTCGAGATTGAAGGCATCGTTCGCGATGTGGTTCGAGATATCGGATTCACCAGCTCAGACGTCGGTTTTGATGCTGACAGCTGCGCAGTGCTAAACGCATTGGGTAAACAATCTCCCGATATAGCAATGGGTGTTGATGAGACCAGTGATCACGAACAAGCCGCTGGCGACCAAGGGTTAATGTTTGGTTACGCAACCAATGAAACCGAAGTGTTGATGCCAGCCCCCATTACCTACGCGCACCGTTTGGTAGCGCGTCAGGCGGAAGCTCGGAAGACCGGAATTCTTCCATGGCTGCGGCCCGATGCAAAAAGCCAGCTAAGCTTTCATTACGATGAAAATGGTAAGCCCGTCGCTGTAGATGCCATTGTGTTATCTACCCAGCATGATCCGGATATCTCCCAAAAAGACCTGCAAGAAGCGGTCATGGAAGAGATTATCAAGCCCGTGATTCCAGCTGAGTGGCTTAGCGAACAAACCAAGATTTATATCAACCCAACTGGCCAATTTATTATTGGCGGACCACTGGGAGATGCTGGCTTAACCGGCCGTAAAATTATTGTAGATACCTATGGCGGCATGGCGCGTCACGGTGGCGGCGCATTCTCTGGCAAAGACCCATCAAAAGTAGATCGCTCTGCGGCATATGCAGCGCGTTACGTAGCCAAAAATATTGTGGCCGCAGGCCTTGCTGAGAGATGCGAGCTTCAAGTTTCTTATGCAATTGGCGTAGCGGAACCTACATCAATCAGTATCGATACCTTTAATACAGGCACGATACCTGACTCAAAAATTGTTGAGCTTGTTAGAGAGCACTTTGAACTGCGCCCCAAAGGCCTGATTGAAATGCTAGACCTTAAACGCCCCATTTATAGACCCACAGCAAGTTACGGCCATTTTGGCCGCGAACACGAAGATTTCAGCTGGGAAAAAACAGACAAAGCAGAGGTGCTAAGAAATGCCGCAGGATAACACTGACTATAAAGTAGCGGATATCAGCCTGGCTGATTATGGCCGCAAAGAAATTATTCTGGCGGAGTCCGAAATGCCTGCTCTAATGGCGCTTCGGACTCGTTACTCGGATAGCAAGCCTTTAGCCGGCGCGAAAATTATTGGTTGTATTCATATGACCATTCAAACCGCCGTGCTGATTGAAACATTAGTGGAGCTTGGAGCAGAGGTCCGCTGGTCTTCTTGCAACATCTTTTCAACACAAGACCACGCCGCAGCGGCCATCGCAGCTACAGGTGTGCCGGTTTTTGCTTGGAAAGGCGAAACAGACGAAGAGTACATGTGGTGCCTTGAGCAAACCATTTATAAAGATGGTGAGCCATGGGATGCCAATATGATTCTGGATGATGGCGGTGATCTAACCGCACATATTCATGAAAAATTTCCGCAGATGCTTGATGCTATACACGGTGTGACTGAAGAGACCACTACCGGTGTTCATCGCCTGTTTGAAATGATGGAACAAGGCACCCTCAAGGTCCCCGCAGTCAATGTAAATGATGCAGTGACCAAATCGAAAAATGATAACCGTTACGGTTGCCGTCATAGCCTTAACGACGCGATTAAACGCGGCACCGACATGCTGATGGCTGGCAAAAAAGCATTGGTTGTAGGTTACGGTGATGTGGGTAAAGGTTCTGCTCAAAGCTTAAGCCAAGAAGGCATGATTGTACGGGTTTCAGAAATTGACCCGATCTGCGCAATGCAAGCCTGCATGGATGGTTACGAAGTCGTTTCTCCTTACATCGATGGGAAAAATGGCGGCGATGCAGCGTCAATTAACACGCTATTACTGGGTACAACTGATCTGGTTGTGACCACAACCGGCAATGTAAATGTTTGTGATCGCAATATACTTAAAGCGCTTAAAGAAAAAGCAGTTGTTTGTAATATTGGTCATTTCGATAATGAAATCGACACGCCGTTTATGCGTGAAAACTGGGCCTGGGAAGAAGTAAAACCTCAGGTTCATAAAGTCTACCGAAGCTGCAAACCCAGTGAAACGCTTGATCCTCAAAGCGGCGACTATTTGATTCTATTGTCAGAAGGGCGCTTGGTTAACCTTGGTAACGCAACCGGTCACCCCTCTCGTATTATGGACGGCTCTTTCGCCAACCAAGTACTGGCGCAAATGTATCTCTTTGAAGAGAAGTTTGCCGATGGCGATGCGGCGGCTAAAAAAGACGGCATTCGAGTAGAAATACTGCCTAAAAAGCTTGATGAAGAAGTTGCGCGTGCGATGGTTGAAGGTTTCGGCGGAGTTCTTACCGGCCTTACAGACGAGCAAGCCAAATACATCAATGTGCCTGCACAAGGGCCATACAAGCCTGCCGATTACAAATATTAAGAATCTGTATTTGGGTCTGTTTTACCTGTATTAATAGTACAACAGGCCCAGTGCAAGGCCCTTATATTGATCAAACAAGTTAGAGAATACGCATGAATTGCCGACTAAGTTTTGAGTTTTTCCCACCAAAGACCGACAAAGGGCGGGACAAACTGCAGCAGGTCATCACTGACCTTGGCGCCTATAATCCCGAGTTTTTTTCAGTAACCTACGGTGCTGGGGGTTCAACCCGCGACGGTACTCAAAACACCATTACTGAAGTGCTTAAGGCTGGTTACCAGGCAGCGCCCCATCTCTCTTTTGGGGGTGATGATGAAGCGGCAATGGAACAAATGCTGAACGACTATAAAGACGTTGGGGTTAAACGAATCGTTGCTCTGCGCGGTGATGTACCCTCTGGCTCTGGCGCAGTAAAATTGGTGTACGCCAATGAACTTGTGGAGTTTATTCGTAAAACCACCGGCGATTATTTTCATCTTGAAGTGGCTGCATATCCTGAAATACACCCAGAATCAGCGAGTTTCTCAACAGATTTAGATTATTTTAAAGCTAAAATTGATGCCGGTGCGAATAGCGCGATCACTCAATATTTCTTCAATGCAGACGCGTATTTTTACTACGTTGAGCAATGCCAGAAACAAGGCATCGATACCCCTATTTACCCTGGAATTATGCCGATCACCAACTACGAAAGTTTGGTGCGTTTTTCAAGTACTTGCGGCGCTGAAATCCCAAGATGGGTTAAAAAGCGCTTAGAGTCTTTAACGTCCGATCAACCAGCTTTATTAGAATTTGGCGCGGAGCTAGTGAGCACCCTGTGTCAGCAACTGATTGACGGCGGCGCACCGGGGCTGCATTTTTATACCTTAAATCAAGCTGCCGCAATTCAAAAAGTTTGTGATAATCTTGGGCTTGCTAAAAGCTGATTTAAACAAGCTTTAGTTCAATGCTGGTGTGTGGTTAGAGGGTCAATCGGTGAGCGCAAAAGAAGTTATTCGCAAGGTATTGGATGATACAGATCATTTATCCGGTAGAGTGTTTGCGTTCACAATCCAAGGGTTGATTGTCGTGTCGTTGGTCAGTTTTTCGATCAGCACAGTACCTGATTTATCCCAAGCCACCATCGATATGCTTTTTGCTGTGGAAGTCGCCACAGTCGCTATTTTCTCGCTCGAATATATTCTGCGTATTTTGGTCGCCGAGCATAAACTGCGGTACATCTTCAGTTTTTACGGTTTGGTAGATCTGGCCGCAATTTTGCCGTTTTATATCGCCTCGGGTTTAGATCTACGAGCCGTAAGGCTGTTTAGGCTACTGGCGTTAGTACGCATTCTCAAACTCTTCAAATATGGCAAAGCGCTGCGCAGGTATCAGCGAGCTCTGATCATCGTTAAAGAAGAGCTTATCCTGTTTGGGTGCGCCGCAGCGATCATGCTATTTTTGTCTGCCGTGGGAATCTACTATTTTGAGAATGCCGCCCAACCTGAGCAGTTTAAATCAGTATTTCATAGCCTTTGGTGGGCCGTTACAACCTTAACTACTGTTGGCTATGGTGATATGTACCCAATCACTACCGGCGGTAAACTGTTTACCTTTTTTGTCTTGATGATTGGCCTTGGCGTGGTTGCTGTACCCACTGGGCTGGTGGCGTCGGCGCTTTCTCAGGCGCGAGAGGAAGATATTGCCCAACCGCCTTCCGCTGATAAATAGCATGAGAACCCCGAGGGTATACACAGTACTGGAGCTTACCATCGGTTCATCGGTTCATTTAGAAACCGCTGTAAGTCGGTATTTGCTACAGTCTTTGCGTCAAGCCAAAGGCGCATCTATAGAGCTGTTTAACGGCGATGGTTATCGCTACAGCGCTACTATCATAGAGAGCACTAAATCTAGTGTTACCGCTCAAATAGATTCAAAACAGACAGGCTCAAATGAGTCGCCTTTAAAAATTCATATCGGTTTAGCGCTCTCAAGAGGAGAGCGGATGGATTACGGTATTCGAAAAATCGTCGAGATGGGGGGCAACTCCATTACCCCACTAATCACCCAGCGGTGTGAAGTGCGGCTATCAAAAGAGCGGATGGAAAAACGCATAAAACACTGGCAGGGCATCATCATCAGCGCTTGCGAACAATGCGGCCGAAATACCATTCCAGCACTTCATGAACCGGTCAAACTAAATTCGTGGCTTGGGGCCGTTGACGATCCCGTGAGGTTAATATTTCATCCCAGTGGCGGCACCAAATTAGCGGATCGCCCAAAGCCAAAAAGCGTAGCCTTACTGGTGGGCCCTGAAGGTGGGTTTGATAACGAAGAGGTGGCGCAGGCACAGCAACAGGGTTTTGACAGTATTACATTGGGGCCACGCATATTGCGTACAGAAACTGCACCTATCGCAGCGATCAGTGTGTTGCAGTACTTGTGGGGTGATTTCGACGGTTAGGGGCTGAGCAGAGGTTTAGTTAGGCAATTGAACAAGGTGATTGAACCGAGCCGTTTAATAGGCTCGTCTATTGATATCGTCTCTTGAAGTGGTCTAACGAAACAGGCGCGTAACCTGTTGCTCGACCTCATCAAGGTTAGGCAGCCAGGCTTCTTCACCATTTAGCATGACCTTCGAGCCGGAAGTTTGTAACGATAGCTTTTCTGGCACCACCAAGTGGTTTGGTTCGCTTTCGCTGGTTGAAATGTCTTCGCGGTCTACGCGAACCAACTTGGGCGTGCCGCTGAGCGCAACACCATAATAAGAAAACCCTAGATCATCCGAAACGGCATTTAACACGGCAATTTTGGTGAAAGGTTGTACGTCATCATTCGGCACTTGGCCGCTGATATGAATAGATAGCAAGGGCAGCCGCTTTTCACGCCATTCAAAAAACCCCAGTACCCAGTCACTGTTCGCGGTGTGTTGAGGTTGCGGATTTTGCCACGAGATGATTTCTGCAACAGTGGTATTAGGTAAGATTAATCGAAATCCTTTATTGGGCAAAAGCAGGCAAGGAATTTGATCAGGACTCACCGCGCGGACAGATATTTTCATCATGCGCTGGTATCTCCGGAAAGTGGCTCAGCATGGCCCGTAAGTTGGCGGATGTTATCCAGCAGGTCAGCTTCTTGAAATGGTTTTCCAATGAAGCGATCAACGCCAATAGAGAGCGCCTTATCGCGGTGCTTGGAACCGGTGCGTGATGAAATCATGATAATCGGAATATCCTTCCAGCCCTCGGTATGACGGATCACTCTGGCAACTTCAAAACCATCCATCTTAGGCATTTCGATATCAAGTAAAATGACATCAGGGCGATGTTCGTGGAGTTTTTCAATGGCATCTGCGCCATCTTTGGCCAGCGAAACGCTCATGGCGTGACGGGTCAGTAAACGCGAAGTCACTTTTCGTACCGTAACAGAATCATCCACCACCATGACCTGTGTCGCCTTCGGTTGCAGTGGATCATCTTGGGACTCTAGCGCATATTCGGCGTTCGTTTGGTGCCCACGAATCAGCGTCGATAGGTCTAAAATGACGACTACACTGCCATCGCCAAGAATGGTCGCACCGCTAAAGCCCTGAACATCGAGGAACTGCGGGCCCAGTGGTTTAACCACAATTTCATGGCTGCCAAGAATCGTATCAACCTGAATCGCCAGTGCACGGTCACCACTACGGGCCAATATAACCGGCATCGGTGCTGATAAACCCTGAAGATTAGGCGGTTGTTTGGAGTCGAGCAACGAACCCATATAACAAACTTCGTAGGATTGGCCTGCATACTCAAAATTGGGTGCATCTGGTTGGTAATGCGTTTGAAGCTCGTAGGGGCTGACCCGTACGATGCCTTCGATGGCATTCAACGGTATTGCGAATTGCTCACCAGCCGTACGGGTCATTAGCGCGCGGGTAACAGATACCGTGAATGGAAGGCGAATAACAAACCGAGTTCCGATCCCACGCTGAGATTCAATATGAACCGAGCCGCCAAGTTGTTTGATCTCGCTGTTGACGACGTTGAGTCCCACGCCTCGGCCCGATATTTGGGTCACAGACTGGGCGGTAGAAATTCCCGAATGAAGAATAAACTGCAAAATTTGATGATCTGCTAAGGGATCGCTGGCACTCATCAAATCATGTTCAATAGCCTTTTTGCGCAGGGCGTCAATATCTACGCCTTGACCGTCATCACTGACTTCTATCAGCATATCGCCGCCATCGCGGCTAATGATGAGTGAAATAGTACCCGTTGCTGGTTTGCCTGCCTTTTGCCTGACCGGTGGTGTTTCAAGGCCGTGGTCAACTGCGTTACGCAACATGTGCTCTAACGCGGGAATCATGCGGTCCAAAATGGCCCGGTCGATTTCGACTTCGGCATTTGTTACGGTAATTTGAACCGGCTTGCTTAATTCTTCTGCAGTTTGGCGTATGACACGGCGGATACGCGGAACCATTTTTGAAAACGGAACCATACGAGTACGCATGAGTGCAGATTGCAGTTCTGAATGAATTCGAGATTGCTGAAGAAGCGTGGTTTCGGCGTCTTTGGTGGTATCGACCAAGCTTTCTTTTAGGTCAATGAGGTCGGAGGTACTTTCCATCAACCCGCGGGCAAGTTGTTGTATTCCGGAGTAGCGGTCCATTTCCAGCGGATCAAAATCTTCATCGAAGCCTTCGTTGCTATCCGTGCTGCGCCGTTTTGGTTGGTTTTGGGTTTCAACATCAACTTGGCGTATCTGGTTGCGAAGACGCTCCAGAGTAATTTCCATCTCATCCAACGTAATGCTGAATGCACCTACTTGCTGTTCAGTACGGGCGCGGGAAATACTACTCTCGCCTGCCAAATTAACCAACGATTCAAGTAGATCGGTTGATACCCGTGTGAACGATTTCGCCGCGGATTTGGCATTTTGTATCGATGAGTGTGCATCTTGATCCGCTGCGGATTGCCCCTGGGTTTCGCCAGAAATGGCCTCTTCGGTGTGGCTCGGGTTTGCTGCATCCGTAGCCAAACTGCCCTCATCGGCAGTTTCGGTATTCTCTGTTTTTAGTGTTGTAATCGCCGTAACTACAGGTGGGGTGATATCTTTTCCCGCGGTGCCTGTCTCGGAAAGGTTGTCTACCCGTTCGATTAATTGGTTGAGTAAGTCACCCAGTCTGTGGCGTGATTGAGTATCAAAATCACCTGAAATAGGAATGATCTGGGTGAGAAATGATTCGAAATCATGACTAAATGAAGCCAGATTTTCCAAGCCAGTGATCCGAGCACCACCCTTTAATGTGTGTAGGTGCCGCAATAGCTCTTGGGGATACAGCTCATTGTTGGGTTCCGAAAACCAACTGTTTATCGCCAGTTCAATACTCAGCGACAGCTCACGCGCCTCATCAAAGAATATAGTTAGGGTTTCGGCGTCAGGCTCGTTGCCAGCATCTGCTGCAATAACCGGTGTCTGTATGGGCTCTGCCAGTAAAATAGCCGCCGCATCGGCCAGCTGTTGTCGCAACTCAGTGAGTTGCTCGACCACCGGGTCAGCAGTGTAATCTTGCTGGCCCATCGCCACCGTATCCAATATATGGAAGAGCGCTTCTTGAGCGTTTGTAATCTGCTGGTAAGTATCGTCGGCTAGCGGTATTTCAGTGTCTAAAGCCTCGAAAACTTCGATAAGCACCGCGTTGATGTCGATAACAGACGTCGTTTTCGTGGAGCTTGCTAGTGATGATAGCTCTCGGATTTGGGTTATAAGCGCACCATGCGCTGCTTCATCGATACCCTCAACGCGCCATTGCTCAAGTGTCTGATTACAGGCTGACAGACAATCCATACCGTCTAACAGAAGGGCGCGAATTTCTTCGGAGGGTTGTTCGGGGGCGCCAGCGCCATCGTCGATCGGCAAATCAAAATTAATGATTTCGGCGCTTTGATTACCGGCCAGGAATTGCTCAACTTGAAGGAAGAATGCCGCAATGCGTTCGTTAAATGGCCCATCGGGTTGCCCAACAATGGCCTCAATTAACTCAATGCTGTTGTTTAACAGCGTAAGTAAAGCTGGCTCACAGTCCTGCGAGCGTGCATCTTGCGCCGAAAATAGGGGTTCTAAGGTTCCAGATATTCGGGCAATCGCAAAGAGATCAACTGCGCCGGCGCTACCTTTTAAGGTGTGTAGGGCTCGGGATACCTGTTCGTTGATAGCTTCGGGGTTTGACATGAACAGGCGGATGGCATCCAAATGTTCGCGACACTCGTCTGCGAAAACCTCAATCAATGACGGTGCTATTACGGGTTCAATGCTAATGTGTACGTTTGACGCTTCGCTGACTGATTCTGCGGTTTCTGTGGGTGCAGTAATGGTTGGCCTGACGCTGCCGATCTCCACCGCGTCGCCATTGGCTATTTTATTTGCAGTGTCAGCCCAGCCTTTAATTCTAGGGTCAGCGAGTAGTTGCCGCGCATTGAACGCTTCGATCATTTGCGGCAGAATTTCCGTAACGCAACAAACCACTTCCGACAGCGCAGCAGATTGCACGACGCTGCCTTCAATGAGCCTATTCAGCATTTGCTCAATAGGCCATGCTAGCTCAGCGATTTGCGTGGCATTGACCATTCGCCCGCTGCCTTTTAGGGTATGGAATCCGCGGCGAATTTCGTCGAGGGATGATTCGTTTCCATCATCAACCCATAATGGGGTTTCACGTTGTAAGACTTCGAGAACTTCTTCTGCTTCTTCGGAAAATATTTCTAAAATT
>JAESUM010000021.1 GCA_016763075.1 Pseudomonadales bacterium | reverse complement strand
AGTTGGCAGAAAACTCACGAAGGTGACTTTGGGTCAGTTCGGACCAGTCAGCAAGGTTTTGTTGAATACAAAAACGTTGGAGCCGCGTTAGATCATGTTGGTAGTTTTTGACGGTGTTATCTGCGCTGCTACGATCGTATACAAGATAATGGCGGAATTCAGCGAGTCGTTGATCAAAGCCTGTATCCGCCATCGGGTTTGCCTGTGCAGGGTAGTGCGGAGTTAGTGCCGAATGAGCGCCGAATTAGGCGTCGCTATATTTACCGAATTGCTGGACCAGTATTTCGCCAACAAACTCTAGAAAGAGGCTGTCCATTTCGTGGCTAAAGTAATTTGGATCTTTACTAGCCAGCGCTAAAAGCCCCCATTCTTGGCCATCGTCGTGCTCGCTATCGCGCAAACAATAAACTGCGGCAGAGCCAATGGCTGTTGCATTATCCGGGAATAGGTATTCTAGCTCTTCGGCGCGTAAGGTACCGAGCACCGGTTTTTTGGCATGAATCAGCCCTTTCACCATGCTGTGTTGATCAGGCTGCTCGCCGGAAAAAGCCGATATGCTGACGAAGTCCATTCCAAATTGTTCAACGAAGCAGCTTTGGGTTTGCTCAATGACTTGCTGCATGTTGTCTGTGTTGAGTAATCGCACAACAAGGTTGCGCGTGTGCTCAAGCAGCTGGTCGTTGCGCCGTGCCGCAGTGACTAATGCCTTGATTTGACCGTGGTGTCGCGCTTCACGGTCACGCATTAACGTGGCTTGCTTTTCAAACAGTGAAATACTGTCTTTATGCTCGTGAGGTAGCCTTAGCGAGACCAGTAAGTCTGGCTGCTGCTCAAAAAAATCGCTGTGCGCATACAGGTATTCTACTACTTGCTCTTCTGAAGCGGCTTGTTCGGAAACACTTAGATTTGCTGTCATAACCGTACGATTCCTTCATAAACTTTAGTGGCGGGACCACTCATCATAACTGGCTGTTGGTCACCGCTCCATTGAACATTTAGTTCGCCACCGGACAAGGTTACATGCACTTGTTGCCCAAGCAAACCACGTTGTTGACCACTGACGACTGCCGCGCACGCGCCGGTACCACACGAGAGAGTTTCACCAACGCCGCGCTCGAATACCCTTAGCCGAATCCGGTCCGCGGATTCAACTTGCATAAACCCAACATTAACACGGTTCGGAAACCGTGGGTGTGACTCCAGCAATGGCCCGAGCGTTTCGAGCGGAGCAGTATCAATATCGTCCACAACCAATACTAGGTGAGGATTACCCATTGAGACAGCCCCAACTTGGTAGGTTTTGCCATTGAGTTCCAGATCGTACTGGACGGCGGCTTGCTCTGCGATAAAGGGGATTTTTTCAGGAGCTAATTCAGGGATGCCCATATTCACCAATACGTGCTCAAAATCCTGCAGGGTGAGCACCAGTGTGCCGCCGAGAGTTTGAACCCGAAGTTGGTTTTTCCAGGTTAGCTTTTGGTCGTGTACAAAGCGCGCAAAGCAACGTGCACCATTGCCGCATTGCTCGACTTCTGCGCCGTCGGCGTTGTAAATTCGATAGCGAAAATCCGCTTCAGGGTCGGTTGGCGCTTCGACAATCAACAGTTGGTCAAAGCCAATGCCAAAGCGTCGGTCAGCTAGTTTTTTGATCTGCTGACTCGACAAGCTACCTTGCTGTGAGATCAGGTTAATCATCATGAAATCGTTGCCGGTTCCATGCATTTTGGTGAACTTCAATTGCATTTAGTCGTCCTTGTCTGCCGGCAGCAAGGCTTCACCGGCAATTTGCATCTCAAATGTTTCTCTAGCGCGAATCAGGTGGCTTTGGTCGCCATCGACCATGATTTCTGCGCAGCGGTTCCGAGAGTTGTAGTTAGAGCTCATGGTAAAACCATAGGCGCCGGCAGAACAGATTGCCAGCAACTCGCCCTGACGTAAGCTCAGTGACCGGTCGGTACCCAAAAAATCACCGGTTTCACAGATAGGCCCGACAATATCATAGGTTCCGGAAGTCCGTGGCGATTGTGTTGGATCATCACTGGTTTTATCGACCGCAATAATATCTTGCCATGCGCTATACAGCGTCGGGCGAATTAAGTCGTTCATCGCTGCGTCAACGATGGCAAAGCTTTTATCTTCATTGTTTTTCAGGAACTGAACCTGAGTTACCAAAATGCCCGAGTTAGCAGCAATGGCACGGCCTGGCTCGAGCAGTAGCTCAAGCTCGTAGTCGGCAAGCCTTAGCTTTAGCGCGCTGATGTATTGCCCCGGAGAAATGGGAGTTTCATCTTGATAGCAGACCCCTAAGCCGCCGCCCATATCGATATGCTTTAGTTCAATGCCGGCTATTTTGAGGGTGTCTATGAGGCTCAGTACCCGCTCTAACGCATCCATAAAAGGCTCCATCTGCGTCAATTGAGAGCCGATATGGCAGTCTACGCCCTGAAGTTGGATATGCTGCATCGCCGCGCCGGCTTGATAAACCCGTGGAGCATCGTTAATGGCTATGCCAAATTTGTTCTCTTTTAAACCAGTAGAGATATACGGGTGGGTCATGGCATCGACATCGGGGTTCACGCGAATGGACACCGGAGCGATTTGGCCCATTTGGCCTGCAACTTGGTTGAGCAGCTCAAGCTCCGCTTCGGATTCGACGTTAAAGCAGAAAATCCCGGCATCCAAGGCCATCCCCATTTCGTCGGCGCTTTTGCCGACACCTGAAAATACGATTCGGGCGGGGTCGCCACCGGCTGTGAGTACGCGCTGTAATTCACCGCCAGAGACAATATCGAAGCCTGCGGCAAGACGAGCCAGCAGGTTCAATACAGCAATATTCGAGTTGGCTTTGACTGCATAGCAAATCATGCCGGGGTGATCCCCAAGCGCATCAGAGAAAGCTTGGTACGATGCGCTGAACATCTGTCGCGAATAGATGTAACACGGCGTTCCGTATTGTTCAGCCAGCGCTGAAACAGCCAGTTGCTCGGTGTACAAAAGGGGGCCTTGATAATGAAAAGCAGTATTCACAACGTTCAACTCGAATAAAAGGGTGGGCTAGCGGCATGAGCGGCGCTCAAGGCTGCTACAGGTGGTGTTCAGTAGAGAGTAGGTTAGTGGCTGGAGGCCGAGTAGCGGTGTTGTCTTCAGGTAAAAACAACGCACCTTTTTGGCCGCAGCTTTGTATGAATGGACTCAGTAAAACCAACAATAGCAAGCAACGCTTCGAATAGGAGAACTGCATAACAGGTAAGCCTAAAACCGCAGAGTATACCGCTACGCTTAAGAAAAATCTTTGTAGTTCGTAGCGCTAAAAGGCGTGGTTTTTAAGCGGATTTTATCCGCCGGTACACAGCAAAGACTGGGCCGGATAATGCGTATAAACCAAAGATTCCCAATAGAACACGTGGCGGGTCAATGGTGATGAGGAAAAACAGCAAGACCACGCCAATCATGACGACGAAAGGTACTCGGCCTTCTGCACCTAAACCTTTGAAGCTATGGTATTTTAGGTTCAATACCATGGATATGCCGGCAACCAGGGTGATCAGTGCCAGCAACATTGCGGCTGGGGTAGTGATTTGATCGGGGGTGAGCCCCATATCTACGCCACACCAAACCAGGCTGGCGATAATTGCAGCGGCAGCGGGGCTGGCAACGCCGGTAAAATAACGACAATCGGCGCTTTCAATTTGAGTGTTAAACCGTGCTAGTCGAAGCGCGGCGCAGGCTACATAAACAAAGGCGGCAGCCCAGCCAAGTTTACCCAGTCCGCTGAGCGACCAATTAAACATCACAAGCGCTGGCGCAACGCCAAAGGAGACCATGTCGCAGAGGCTGTCGTATTCGGCGCCAAAGGCACTTTGGGTGTTGGTCATTCGGGCGACACGGCCGTCAAGGCCATCTAAAACCATGGCTACAAAAATGGCGATAGCGGCCATTTCGAACTGCCCGTTTACCGAGGAGACAATGGCATAGAAACCGGCAAACAGTCCGGCGGTAGTGAATAAATTAGGTAGCAGGTACACGCCGCGATGGCGAACCCGGTGACCGCCTTCGGCGATCTCTTCTTCGATAAACTCATCGACGGGAATGAGCTGTTCTAAAGACTCTGTTGAATCTACAGCTTCGTCAGGGGCTTCGGCTTCGGCTTTGGAGCCAGAGTTGGGTTTATCATCCATGTTTGGGTATCAAGCTGATGTTTGAAAGGGGGTATAAAAACGTGCTTAGTATCGTTTTAGGCATCGTGTTGAGCCTTGCGGTAAAGCACCGCTGCAGATCAATGGTTACGTTGGTCTGCAGCGGTTTTAAACGGTCTAGTTTTTGGTCTTATCTACGATCTTGTTGTCTTGAATCCAAGGCATCATAGAGCGTAAACGAGCACCTACTTCTTCGATAGGGTGCGCTTCACCAATGCGACGCTTGGCTTTAAGTGTTGCTGCGCCAGCTTGGTTTTCAAGGATGAATTCAAGGGCAAATTCGCCGTTTTGAATCTCAGTAAGGATTTTCTTCATCTCTTTCTTAGTTTCTTCGGTAACGATACGAGGTCCACGAGTAAGGTCGCCGTACTCCGCCGTGTTAGAGATTGAGTAGCGCATGTTGGCGATGCCGCCTTCATTCATCAAATCAACAATCAGCTTAAGTT
>JAESUM010000020.1 GCA_016763075.1 Pseudomonadales bacterium | reverse complement strand
GCGAGGGTTTAACCATCGATATCGGTTTTTCTTTGCCCGCTGAAAGGGTAAGGCGAGCTCTAGATCAAACGATTGAGTGGCGAGGTAAACCTCGCCAAATTCGCTGTGACAACGGGCCTGAATACATCAGTGCTGTACTGGCGACATGGGCCGAAGATCGGGGCATTGAATTGTGTTTTATCCAGCCGGGCAACCCACAGCAAAATGCCTATGTGGAGCGCTAAAACCGTACGGTCCGTTATGACTGGCTCAATCAGTACCTGTTTGACAGTATCACGGAGGTGCAGGAGTACGCGACACGATGGCTCTGGACTTACAATAATGAACGACCCAATATGGGCCTTGGCGGCATAACACCGATACAGAAATTGACGTTAGCGGCTTAACCTTCCATCTTTAGCTTCGGTTAAAAATGGGGGGATTACCGTTAGGCTCAAGAGTGATGGCTATTCAATTTTTATAAAAGCAAGTCAATGGGAGATGTTTGACTTTATTAGGCAAGAATTATGCTCGATAAAAAATTTGATGGCCTTTAGGTATTACCCTGTGGCTTTTCCTTTTTAGGGTTCTTTGCCTTGAAAAACATTTAAAAAAATTGGATAAGAATCCGATCTGTGTACCTTTTTAACTCTGTTATTTTTGATAAGTTATGAATAACAAAGCAACTTCCGCCAAGACATTCGGGATTTCTATAAACTTTATTTTGTATGTGAAAGGCCCGAATGAGTGCATTTGAAACCCGGGTTAGAAACAACCCACGCCGATTTTATTGTGCAAGGGCGGTATTCCAGTGCTTTCCATTGGCCGTTTTAGCACAGAAGATTTAACCCTAGCGTGGAAATTCCATGATAGAGAAATTCACCAAACTGTGTTCGGCTGAATACTGTCAATTAACAGTATTCTGAATGCATTCCAAGTGACGGTATAAAGCCACCCGTATATCTCTCTAGAGAAGCTATAAAATGAAAGGAAGCTGCCTTTGTAGCGAAATTACATACGAGGTTAAAGCATTCCACCCATCCAACACTGCGGATGTACTGCTTGTAGCGAGGTTCATTCGACGGCATTTAACACTACTGCAGCGGTAAAGGTGGAACATTTTCAGTGGCTGAAAGGCGAAGAGCTGCTATCACACCTTGAGTCTTTACCGGGGGGAATCAGGCTGCTCTGCTCGCATTGCGGCTTTCAACGCATTAAAACCAAAGCAAATAGCGCAACCTTAGAACTCAAAGTTGCGAGTGCTCACTGTTGCGTTTCTAGATGATGATCCCGGCACAACCGGACAGTGCAAAATATGGGCATCGGACGATGCTCCATGGTTAGCGTACTCTTGAGACATCCCCGTACCAATAATGGAACACAGGCTCGTGAATGCTGAGCTACACCCCGATAAAAAGCACATCACTATTCGAAATTCTTCATTTAACGATCAAGCTAAAAAATGGCGAGCATACACACTAATGGTTGGTGCAATACCTATTAAAATGCATGGTCGTCTGAGTGCCTTTGAAATCTGCTTTCCCTCGAACCGCTATGCATATGAGAGCGTGCCCAGAGCAGAGGACACCTGACCTGGGTGTTTCAAGAGCTTCGTTTGATGACTGAGGTTAATAGCGGCATTATTGGTTTGTTTGTGTACATTTAGATGAAAATCTCGAGTGGGGCAGTTATATTGATAACCCTCACGTACCTGTCTGAATATCCATTCCTTGGTATGGCTAAGGAATTGTATATTTAAACTGCCCGGTATTGTGTTCCGATGCTGATAAAGCGGGGGCTTTGTTTACCGGTCAATAAAGATAGTATGAATACTCAGGTTTTATAGGTACTTGTGGATACACCGCGCCAAAGAAGACAGGTGAATTACGCCGAGAGGACAAGCTACCCCATTTTTTGGGTTGGGATGAGATAGTTATAATAAATTAACTGCGCTATCGACTAGCAGCAGTAAGTCGTTAAATTCTAGGAGATAAAATATGTTTAGTCTTGAAAAGTTCATTGCTGATTGCCAACAGGCACTCGAAGATCCATCACCTGAACAGACCGTTAAAAAACTGGTTCAGGAAGCCATTGCTGATCCCGCGGCGTTTAAAGCAGCGATTGAAGCAAGAGGTAAATCTGAATCTATCGCCGACGCGATTTTATTTCGTTCGAAAGAATTAACGGTTCTTCCTGTATCCACAGCACCAGGAATGATGACCCCAGCTCATGACCACCAAATGTGGGCGGTCATAGGAATCATCGATGGCGTTGAGCCTAATGATTTTTTTCTTGAAGAAGACGGGGCTCTAGAAAAGAAAAGTACAAAGACTTTTAAAGCAGGGGAGGTTGCTGTGCTTAAAGGTAAAGTTATTCATGCAATATCTAACCCGTTAGATGTGCAGTGTTACGCAATACATGTATACGGCGGCGACTTGGTTGAACAACCTGGACGAAGCATGTGGAACCCTCATACCTTTAAGCGTGAACCATACGATATTGTAAAATTAAGCCAATACGTAACAGAGATAAGTGAAAGTTCGGCCGCTAATGCGCTAGATTAACTGCTGAGGTAAATGTGATTTAAGGCTACATCATAGGCATGAATTACTAGCACGTAGGAGAAACGAACAATAATTAAAGTAACGCTCTATGCAGGTGATATCACCTCTGAAATGCTGGGCCTTCTACTCACCGCAGATCCAGCGCGTGATGCAGTCAGTAGGTATATGCGTAGCGCAACCATATACACTGCTAAAGAGGCTAATAACTTGGTCGGTATCGCTGCTATTACGAAGGCCTCGCCAGAGCCAAGTCAATCCAGGGGCACCGAGCCAGAGTTAGGCTTAGAACTAAAAAATATTGCGGTGATTTCGGAGCGTCAAGGCGAAGGAATAGCCAAGCAGTTAATAAACGCGGTTAAAGCCCACGCAGGCCAAACTGGCGCAACTTCATTGATGGTGGGTACTGGTAATTCGAGCTTGTCGCAACTTGCATTGTACCAAAAATGTGGGTTTCGCTTGTCCCATGTGATTCCTGATTTCTTTAGCGATTATCCAGAACCTATTTTTGAAAATGGAATACCTTGTATTGATATGGTTGTGCTAAAAATAAATTTCAAAGATTAAGAAAGGCTCTTTTCTAGTGTCAACTGATCGGCTGCATTGAAAGTACACAGCACGATTTATTGGTGTATATGCACAAATAAAGGTCTTTTAAGGATGAATAAAAAATGTCTGATTTGATGACAAGTACCTCAACCTGTCTATGTGGTAGCGTAAAAATCACCTCCGATGCGATTAACCCTAATTTTACCGTGTGCCACTGCGAGACTTGCAGAACATGGGGTGGCGGGCCGTTCCTTGCTATTCAATGTGGTGCGAATGTAGTTATCGAGGGGCAAGACCATGTCAGTGAATACGCATCATCCGCATGGGCAAGCAGAGGCTTTTGTCTGAAATGTGGCACACACCTTTTTTATAAAGATAAAAAATCTGATGCTTATAATTTACCTATAGGCACATTCGCTGAATTGCCCAATGTAAATATGGATATGCAATATTTCAGTGATGCAAGGCCGGATTATTACTGCTTTTCAAATGAAACAAAGCATATGACTAGGCTTCAAATTGAAGAATATCTTTCAAGTTTAGAGTGATATATGGGTTCATAAAGCCAGTGTGTTCACTGCCTTTATGCATACAATTTTTCGGACGGACTACAAACTATTATTGTATTATAAACGATTCCAATCCCACAATAATTTCAAATTGGCTACAAAAGTACACTGACAATAAGGTATTGATCGAGCCTGATTTTATTGCATTATTTTCAGAAAAGTTCTACGAGAAAGGCCAAACCTATCTACGTGCTGGTGAATGCTGGGACACGTTTTCTATCATAGTGGAGGGGTTTTTAGACTCTACTACTTGGATGATGAAGGTCGTGAGCATACCAAAGGAATCTATGGAGCGAACAGCGTATTAGCGCCAGCCGCACCTGCAGCGATAGACAATCCAGTCAATTTTAATATCGAGAGTTATAGCGATACTCAAGTGTTGACCGCAACCTATTCACAGGTTCGTTCATATTTAGAGTCAGTTGATTTGGGGGCTGTTTTTACTTAATAGGTATGCTTGGAAGCGTGCTCGATGAAAAAGTTGAACGTGAATGCGCCCTATTAAACCTAGATGCCAAAGCAAGATACATGCGCTTTCTATCTAAGAATCCAGATTTTTCGAATACAGTTCCACTTTATGTGATTGCGAACTATTTGGGTATGACGGATGTTACGTTGTCTAGGGTTCGACGTGAAATGAACCTAACCTAACCTAACCTAACCTAACTTTACATAGGTTAAGGTCTGGCAGGGTAGATAGACATTAGAATGTTGACTGTTTAATAAATCGGGACACAATATGACTCAGTCTAAACACCTAATCGGTTAAAATTCAGCCGTAATTTTTATCGAATTTCAAAATGAATGGTTTAAACCAGACGGCAAACTTCGACAATTTTTGATCGAAGACGATATCGCTTTTCAGAAAGCGGTTAATCATGAAGAAAAATTGTTAACACTCTGCAGAGAAAAAAACGCCCACATATTTCACGTAACTCTTTCTCCCGATCCAACCTATAAAGTTTTTGGATCTGCTGAATTTGGCCTAAGAGCAATGATACCTCTTGCCGGGACGTGGAAGGACGATAGCCAAGACATTCATGCAACCTTTCTTCCGTTACCGGGCGAGCTGGTTGTCCGAGAGCGTACAGGTGCAAGCGTATCCTCTGGCAGTATGCTTGATAGTGTATTGAGAAATAATGGCATAAATACGCTATACCTTGCAGGTTTTGAAACTCATATTTGCATCGAATCTACTCTTAGAGAGGCTCATGATAGGGGCTGTAATTGTTACGTGGTTACAGATGCAACCGCGGCTTTTAACACTTTCCAGCAAGAATATTTCGAGAAGGAGATCTTGAATCATTTTGGGAAACGGGTCACCACCGAGAACATATTGGCCGAGGTGAATGCGTGAATATTGAACGAAATAATTACACATTTATGCCAGAGCCGATAGGCCCTTACGTTCGTGTGGTTAAACATAATTCAGTACTGTACTTATCCGGTGTTACTGCGTTTGGAACTCTGGCTCAGTCGGAATCTGCCGCGGCGAAAGTGAAGGATATTTTTTCACAAATTGAGAAAATGGCTCAGGCTGAAAACAGTAGTTTAGCCAACATCATAAAAATCACTGCGTTCGCCACAGATTTGGTAAATATTGCCGAAGTGCGTAAAGTGCTCGTGGGTATTTATGGAAATCATCTTCCAGCTAGTTCAGCAATACAGATTAGCGCTCTGTTTATGAATGACCTGCATGTTGAAATTGAAGCAATCATCGCGATACCAGCCGAGCAGTAAACGCGTAGTTGGCTGGCACTTCGCCAGAGCCCCAATGCAATGTTGGCTAACCAACGCGGTTTCAAAACTAGCAAGCATTCTGTATCGCGCTATTCGAATACCCCAGCCCTTGTGGGGCATTTTTTGTCTAGCTCTGCGGTGCAACCATTCTGACTATAAAAGCTCCCGACCTGCGTATTGGTATATGCACCATACATGCCTTACCTGCCAGTAATACCTATAGGCGCCTTCCTTAGCACTAGCCTTGCCAACAATCAGGAAAATGGTTTAGTCTTCAGGCCACTTGATTTAAAAAAATAATAATGATCATAGGCGTAAATTGTGACGGAACATAATTTTATGGAGCGAGCAGTGCTTGCTTCGAAGGGTAACCCGTATGAAGCCTTCAGCGAAGGTCAGGTATTTGAGCATCATTGGGGCCGCACGCTCACCGACGGCGATAGCACCTGGTTCTCTACGCAAACGCTTTCGTTTAACCCGCTGTATTTCAACGAGCCATACGCTCAATCCCTAGGCCACCCAAAGATGGTGGTGAACCCCATGTTGGTTTTTAATACGGCTTTTGGGCTGTCCGTTGAAGATTTATCGGAAGGCGGCGGGCTTTTTCTTGGGGTTGATGACTGCGAATTCCTAATCCCCATGCACGTAGGCGATACCCTTACCGCGCGCAGCACAGTAGCTAGTAAGCGTATCTCTAAGAGTAACAAAACCGCAGGAATCGTCACCTGGATTACCGAAGGTTTTAATCAACGCGGTGAGAAAACCATTGAATTCAAACGGACTAACTTTGTGCGTTTTAAAGACCCGGAAGCGGTACTAGCGGGGCTTGAATCATGAGCTTAACAGGCAACAACAACTACTTTGAAGACTTCAAAGTTGGGCATGTAATTGAACATGCCCGCGGCAAAACCATGTGTGAGAACGACAACGTTGGCATCACCATGCAAGTGCTCAATACCGCGGACGCTCACTATAACGAAGACCGGGTTAAAGACACCTTTGGCAAGCGCTTACAGTTTGGTGGTGTGACCATTTCGATGATTATCGGCATGAGCATGCAAGACACCGGAGAGAACGCCTTACGCGAGCTGGGGCTCGATAAAATCCGCCTTAAAACCTCGGTATTCCATGGTGATACGCTCTACGCCTACACAGAAATACTCGATAAAACCGTGGTTGATCAAGACTCCGGTGAAGTCAGATTTAAGCACTGGGGAGTAAACCAAGACAAGAAAATAGTCTTTGAAGGCGAACGTAGAACACTCATTAAGAGAAAACCCGTATAACAACGCGGCCGCAATTTTAGGGTGTCGACGAAGCGAAACTTTAATTTTTGGCGAGCTGATTGAAAGCCTACCGATGTACAGCTACCACGGTGAACCACCCTTTGACGAGGTGGTAGATATGGCACAAAAGCAGCGCAGATATGAAGACTTGGTTGTTGCGATTAAAGTACTCATAAGAAGTACCCAATAAAAGCTCCCGGTATCCCGCACCGCCAGGTATTGCGTTTCCACTAGAGACTATGCGTAATTGTTTTGTCAGCGTGGCAAAACTGCTTTGGTAAGTACGGTACCCATTAGACGCCATAGCGTCATTACACCCTGCATTATCCAATAGTTGGGGGCATCATCCGAAACCAAATGACTGACAAGACTGGATGAACAAGTCACTATTTGGAAAATGCGCTCACCACTGGGTATATATTAATACAGCAGGGTTTGAACTTGTGAAGGGCCAGATTCAGGTATGTCAATTTGAAACTATGGTGCGTGATTAATTTTCGTTTTCTGTTGGAATATGTGCGCAAGTTTGCGTTTACCAAAACGGTGTTATGACTGAACTAAACCACTAGGCTGATAGAGTTCAAGACACCAATAACAAAAAAGTTGTAGAGGCAAAAACCTTTTCCGGCCAGGCCAAAAATAAAAAATTGGCCGCTGAAAAAACCTATCCGCAGAATATGTTGAGCTTGTTTTTACCCATTATTAGCGCTGCGCCCAACACCTTTGGGTGTGAGTTTACTGCAAGTGATGGGGTGTAGGTTTTACGTATCAGGGGTTGAACATATGACCTGCTGAATAAGGTATTACAAAACCATAGGTAGTAAACAGAAGTTAATAAACTGAAGTAAAAGGACTGAACAGAAGAACGTAGAGATAAGAACCTAAAGAGAATTTGATTCGATAAAAATAACAATTAAAAAATCAGTAGTTCCTGAAAACCGAAAAAAGGAGATTGCAATGTCTGGTGCATTGAGTGGTTTTAAAGTTCTAGATCTGTCCCGAGCACTATCGGGGCCATTTTGTGCCATGTTGCTAGCGGACCAAGGCGCAGAAGTTATTAAAATTGAAGCGGTAGGCACCGGCGACATGACGCGCTATATGGTGCCGTTTCCGCCGGAATTTGAAGGCCGCGAACCCTACGGTGGGTACTTCCAAAGCATTAACCGTAACAAGCAAAGCATCGCCATTGACCTTAAAACTCCTGAGGGCGTAGAGCTGGTGCGTACGTTGGTGAAAGATGCCGATGTTCTTATCGAAAACTTCCGCACTGGGGTTATGGACAAACTGGGTTTATCCTACGAATCCCTCGCGGAAATTAACCCAAAACTCGTTTACGCAGCCATAAGAGGCTTCGGTGACCCGCGCACCGGTGAAAGTCCCTACACAAATTGGCCGGCATTCGATGTTACTGCCCAAGCGATGGGCGGGTTAATGAGCATCACTGGCCCTACTGATGGCCAGCCGACAAAAGTAGGCCCTGGCATTGGTGATCTTATCCCTGCTTCGTTGGCGGCTTTTGGCATTATGGCTGCAGTTTACGAGGTTGCTAAAAGTGGCGAAGGCCAGTTTTTAGATGTTGCGATGTATGACTCAATACTGGCGTTCTGCGAGCGTATTGTTCCGCAATATGCCTACACAGGTGAGGTACCCGGCTTAGAAGGCAACGCCCACCCAACCTTGTGTCCTTTTGGTGTTTTCCCAGCAAAAGATGGTTTTGTCAGTATTGCTTGCCCGGGTAATCATCATTGGGCCAATCTATGTGTAGAAATGGGCCGGCCGGAGCTTGCCGAAGATCCACGCTTTGCAACCAACCCCGACCGCGTCGCTTCGATGAATGACACACTCTCGATTGTTTCAGACTGGACAGCCACTTTAACCAAAAAAGAGCTGACCGAACGCCTAGGTTCAAAATTGCCATACGGCCCGGTTCAAAATGCTAAAGATCTATTTGAAGACCCCCACGTAGCCGCACGAGGCATGCTCACTAAAGTGGAGCATCCAGGCACTAACGGAAACTCCTATTACGTTACTGATACCCCGATAAAAATGACAAAGACCCCCGGCGGGGTAAGAATGCGAGCACCGCTGTTGGGTGAACACACCGATTCGATCATGGCCCGGTATGGGTTCAATGTAGAACAGATCAAAATTCTTAAAGAAAAAAATGTTATTCAATAATTCTAAATAGGAAAGTCACCATGTCAGCCATACCAAAAAGATTAAGACGTTGCCAATTATCGGTTCCAGGTTCTAGCGAAAAAATGCTTAAGAAAGCTTCAGGAATGGAGCTCGATCATGTATTTCTCGATTTGGAAGACGCCGTTGCACCGAGTGCAAAAGCAGATGCCAGAGGTATGATTGTTGAAGCTATTAATAGCTACGATTGGAATCCAAAAACAATTTGTGTGCGAATAAACGATGTTGAAACCCAGTATTGGCACGACGATATTATTGAAATTGTCACCGGAGCAGGGGATAAACTAGACACCATTATGCTGACCAAAGCTAAAAGCGCACATGATGTTAAATATCTTGAATTTTTGCTGAACCAACTTGAGCTTAAACTTGGTTTGAAAAAACGTATTGGTATCGAATGCTTGGTTGAAGAAGTAGAAGGCATGATGAACGTTGAAGAGATTGCAGCTTCAAGTGACCGACTAGAATGCTTGATTTTTGGTATGGGCGATTACTCTGCTAGCCAGGGGATGAACCTACGTGGTGTTGGCGATACCAGCACTGAATGGGGCGGTTACCCGGCAGATTTGTGGCATTACCCACGTTACAAAATGACCATTGCTTGTCGCGCTAATGGCATTGATGCGGTTGATGGCCCTTACGGAAACTTCCGTAACCCTGAGTCATATCGAGTTGAATGTGAACGTACCAACGTGTTGGGCATGGTTGGAAAATGGGCCATTCACCCAAGCCAAATTGCTATCGCGCAAGAAGTATTTTCACCTACTCAACATATGGTTGATGGTGCTCGCAAACAAAAAGAAGCCTATGCAGAAGCGCTCGCTCAAGGGCTTGGGGCTATTAGTGTAGATGGCATGATGGTAGATGCCGCGAGCATTCGCATCCAACAAAATATTATTGATAAAGCAGATCTTATTGGCATGTAAAGCGCCATAACTAAACACAAAAAACAGTTTAAGAATGATAAGAATACGGAGATTAAACCATGGTACTTGACCGATACGGCAACGAAAAAGACAACGACAATAACGATAACCCCGGTTATATGACCGAAGAACGGTTAATGATTCAGGAGGCCGCGCGCAACTTCAGCATGAAAGAAGTACTGCCCGTAGCCAATGAGCTAGACCCCATTCAAGGCGATATTCCAATGGACCTACGCCGAAAAATGGGCGAAATGGGCTACTTTGGTATTCGTATTCCACAAGAATACGGCGGCATGGGCTTGGGTGTATTTGAATACTGCATCATTGCTGAAGAGCTATCGCGGGGCTGGATGAGTGTGGCCAGTATTATTGCGCGCTCCGGCGGCATGATGAGTATGTCGGCTTGGCCGATGGAAAAACGCCTTGAATACACACGAAAAGCAGCGAAGGGCGAATTCTTGGCTGCCGCAGCGTTGTCCGAGCCAGATGTGGGTTCAGACCTTGCTGGCGTTAGCTGCCGAGCGGTGTTGGATGGCGACGAGTGGGTGATTACAGGCAATAAATACTGGTGTACTTTTGCCGATGGATCCGACTATATTTCGGTTTTATGCCGAATCGATGGAGCAAAAGAATCAGGCTATAAAGCCCTTAAAAGCATCATTGTAGAAAAACCACGTGGCGAATTACCCAACAACTGCAAGGGTTCTGAAATTCCAAAAATTGGTTACTTTGGTTGGAAAACATGGGAACTAGCCTTTGATGGCTGCCGTGTGCCCAAAGAAAATATCATTGGCGGACAACAAAGCGAAGGTTTCAAAAATACTGTAAGTGGGCTCGAAGTTGCGCGTGCGCATACCGCAGCACGCGCCATTGGTCTTGCACGTGGTGCACTAGAAGATGCCATCGCTTATTCGAAACAACGTGTGCAGTTTAAACAACCTATTTCTGATTTTCAGGAAACACGCTTCAAGCTAGCGCGTATGGCGTCAGAAATCGAAGCCGCGAGGCAATTGATGTATCACGTTTGTCATGAGCTAGATACCAAAGGCCGCTGCGACAAAGAAACCTCGATGGTTAAATGGTTCGCAACCGAAATGGCAGAGCGCGTAACGTCAAATTGCTTGCAAATATTTGGTGGGGCAGGCTACACCAAACTACACGCGATAGAGAGATACTGGCGAGATGCGCGTTTAACTAAAATCTTTGAAGGCACTTCAGAAATTCAATTACGTATTATTTCTGACCGGATGTTGGGCCGACCTACAAATCGTCAAAATCAATCCTAGTGGGTGACGTTAAAATAGAAAATAGGAAACGGCAATGAAATAAACCGCAATGGACTAAAGCGGTGGTTTCTAAAAAGGTGAACAATAATTTCATACAACACCGACACAAACAATATGGAGAGCAGAACAATGAGAGTTGAAGGAAAATGTGTAATTGTGACAGGTGCGGGCTCTGGGTTTGGCCGCGCAATGGCGCTAACTTTAGCTGCAGAAGGTGCAAAGGTTTTCGCTGTAGATCGTGACGAAGGTACTGCGGCGCAAGTCGCTACAGAAATTTGTAATAACGGCCAAAAAGCGGTTTCTTTTAGCTGTGATGTTACAGATGCTTCGCGGGTTAAGCAGATGGTAGCCAATTGCATTTCTGAGCTGGGCGGTTTAGATATTATGATTAATAACGCGGGCTATACACACGCGTCACAACCTATGGACCAAGTGTCTGAAGACGAATATGACCGGGTCATGAACGTTAACGTAAAATCGATTTACCTCAGTACATTAGAGGTGCTGCCGCATTTTCGTAAGCAAGGTAGCGGTGTGATTTTGAATACAGCTTCTACAGCAGGGTTACGCCCACGCCCAGGTATGAGCTGGTATAACGCCAGTAAAGGCGCTGTTATTACGCTAACAAAATCAATGGCTGTTGAGCTGGCTCCAGAGCAAATTAGAGTAAACTGTGTATGCCCAGTGGCGGCTAATACACCCATGCTAGGTGACTTTATTGGTGACCGTAGTAAGAACACAGAAGAAGTGCGCAAGGCAATGGGTGCAGACATACCCTTGGGCCGCTTAACTGAAGCTCAGGATGTTGCTAACGCAGCGCTGTACTTGGTTTCACCTGAAGCTGAATTCATTACAGGTGTAGCATTAGAAATTGATGGTGGGCGCTGTATTAGTTGATTAGCGCTGCGATGTAAAAGGCCCGCTTATGCGGGATTTTTTTGTAATTTTAAAAATGTATTTAAAGAGTTCAGACTTCCCAAGGCTCAAGAGCGGTAATAATATTTTTTACCTTTGTGCTAATACTAAGCGATAAAATAGAGTACACGTACAACACATGATGCGGTAAATCTGCATACACATGAGCACCAGATTTCTTCAATTCATGGGTGCTGTCGTATGGGCGGTCTATAAATTTTCGCGGTAATGTACCGACTAAAACTTTGGTTTTACCGGAGCAAGCGGCTATGAACTCTGCCAGTTCGCGTTCTTCAGCGTCTGCCGGCCCCGTGCCGCTGTGATACGCATCTATTATTAATATCTTTCGCTTGTGAGACACAGCCTCTAACAATTGTTTATCAACCCCTGGGTATAACGCGATGCAAGCTATATTGGCCTGCGCTTGCTGGATATCCAAATGGCTTGGTAGGTTTTGATGAGCTAATATTGGTTTTGTTTTGTGCTGGACAGGTGTTTCGCGTAGGCCTGTATTCGAAGGTGCGCCCAAAGCAATGTTTTCATACACAGAGCCAAAAGTCTGGCTATCAAACATCATGGGTTTTATATCTTCACCACGAATTATTTTCACAGCATCATCTAACTGCGCAGCCCTAAACGCAACATACACTCCTATTTGGGCATCTTGCGTAGCGGCAAAACTCAGAGCTGCTTTAAGGTTTATCGTGGTGTCTGATTCTGAGTGACCAGGCGCGTAAAATGCACCGGTGAAACATACTTTTATATTCCATGAATCCGAATAGGCGACCGCAGCAGCCACGGTATACGCCATGGTGTCTGTACGTGGGTAACCACAATGGCACTCGCGCCTGCGGTAAGGGCATCGTTAATGGCTTGAATGACTGTAATCCAGTCTGTGGGTTTGAAGGATTCAGAGCTTTTATTTAAAGCAGGGCGAACTTCAACGTTAAGCCCAATTTCATTTTTTACCTGCTCGATTTCTTGGCTAATGTGTTGAGCTGTAGGGTCAATACTTACCGAGTCAGCTTTTAGGATGGAACCAATGGTTCCACCGGTTGTGATAACAATTATTTTTTTGGTCACTAGAACTGCCACGTGTAAGTATTATGAAAATTCACTTTAATACCCGATGGGTGTATCCACCTATGATATTGCATGTAATAGTTACCCGCACGGCTTTACGCATATTGGGCCGAAATACTGCGAATACCTATTGAATGCCAATCAAATTAATTCTTGGGCGCAGACCATTCTATTGAAGTTTTTTTAGTCGCGGTGTTATTAAAGTGCTGGAAAACCTAAGTTACGGGTTAACAATAATTCGGTTATAAATTCGTTGGCAAGTAAAACCAACAGACAGTATGTTTTTGAAAGGCGAAGGTAACGTAAGGACCTGCTCGACTGATGGTGGTTGGCTATGTAAAGGCTCAGTACCGCTTAAAATGCGATTTCTTAATGTTTGTTGGGGTATGCCCTGAACAGGAAAATGCTATGACTGCAGTTATCGAATAACTAAGTAGCCGATCTGTCAGCTAATCGGTATATGTAAAGTTTGATTGTAGATGGTTTGCCTCATAAAGAGGTGAACCAAAATACTAGGCTTGCGAGAAGTGCGCTAAGATAAATTTTAACTGTTGAATACAGGCGTATTTGTGTGCCGCTGCATAATAGGCTATACGAGTACTCGGTACAGATCTATATTTAATTGATGTCTCAGTGTAGACCCGGCTGATGAAATTCAATCACGTTATCATCGGGGTCTCTTACGAATATAAACGTAGCGCCATTGGGCAAT
>JAESUM010000019.1 GCA_016763075.1 Pseudomonadales bacterium | reverse complement strand
GGCGCCGCGGTCATCGCGTCGATCAGATCAAGCTTCACGACTTTGTCTGCCAGTTTGGTTTTGCCCGCTTCCATTGGCCCGCCGGAAACAAAGACCACCGGAACATTAAGCCGCAATGCGGCCATCAACATGCCCGGTGTGATTTTGTCGCAGTTGGAAATACAAACCATCGCATCTGCGCAATGGGCGTTGACCATATATTCAACCGAATCGGCAATCAGCTCACGCGATGGCAGGCTATACAGCATGCCGCTGTGGCCCATGGCGATACCGTCATCAATGGCGATGGTATTAAATTCTTTTGCGATGCCGCCATGCTGTTCAATCTCACCGGCAACCAATTGGCCCATGTCTTTTAGATGAACATGCCCCGGTACAAACTGGGTGAAGGAGTTCACCACCGCAATAATCGGTTTGCCAAAATCACCGTCCTTTACGCCGGTGGCGCGCCAAAGTGCGCGGGCACCCGCCATGTTGCGGCCGTGGGTGGATGTACGTGAACGGTAATGTGGCATAACTTTATTCCTGATCTTAATTTGATAGGTGACAATATATTTGTGCAATTAACGAGGGCCGATCAACACAAGTGAGGCCGTCCGTCGTTTTTAACTTTTAGCGTTTAAGGGCTATCTTACTCTCGGCGCTGACGCTAGTTGTTCTGCCTGTTTTCTGTCGGTCGTTCTACATTAGTATCTTTTGATACCCCTATATAACACTGACGAAGTGACCATAGTATAAATTCTTAGTCACCAATCTCTGAAACTCTTGGGTACTTGGAAACGAAGGCCATTTTTGCGTGGTTGCTTTAGCCACTTCTGCGCTAATCCATTCTAGATGCCAGCATATTTCTTCTGGATTATCGGTTTTAACCAATACATTCGACGATATAATTACCGTAGCCTCGGCATTCATTTCTAAAAATATTGCCTGACTAAGCTCAATAACCTTGCTGGAATTTCCCTTTGCGACTAAAAATACGGCAAATTCAGTACATGTATTCATTGATCATCCTTGCGAGCATCGCACGTAATTAAGTGTTGCAGCCAAGTGCGTGACAATCATGCTTACGTATACTTTATTGAACCCGTTCGCGCGAAGCGGGCCGAGTTCATTGATGAGCCGAGCCGGGCTTATTCGAGTCTTTTCAAAACTACTTTGAGGCAAGGTCTTTAATAAAAACCTGTGCGCTTCGCTGGTAATTGTAGAGCGACTTTTTCTGTTCCGGTAAATCTTCAAGACTTGCGCTCTTGAAGCCTTTTTCTTTAAACCAGTGTGCGGTGCGGGTTGTGAGCACAAACAACTTCTCTATTCCCTGCACACGGGCTTGCTTTTCAAGGTGGCTCAGCAGCAACTCGCCTCGCTGGCTTTTTCGGTATTCGCGGTGCACTGCCACGCAAGCCACTTCTGCGATAGGCTGATCTGCATATGGGTACAGTGCTGCACATGCGGTGATCATGCCGTCGCGCTCGATTAGCGTGAATTTATCCAGCTCGGTTTCAAGCAACTCACGGGAGCGCCGCACTAGCGTGCCATCTTCCTCCAATGGCTGGATGATTTCTAAAATGCCGCCAATGTCGTCGATCGTCGCCGAACGCACTTGGTCGTAGTCACCTTGGTTGATCAACGTGCCTGCGCCATCACGGGTAAACAATTCTTGAAGTAAAGCGCCATCTTCTTGATAGCTAATGAGGTGGCCGCGACGCACTCCCGCATTACAGGCGCTTAAACAGGCTTTGAGTAACGACTGTTTGGCGGCTTCCTGTGGCGTCATCCGATGCTGCGTCGTTAGTTCACGAATAAGTGATCCATCGGTATCAAGCGCGCCTTTTTTATCACCCAAGGCGATAATTTTCTCGGCATGTAAGCGCGTGGCTACTGTTGAGGCCAGCTCTTCCATTAGCAGGTTAAACACTTCACCCGAAGGCGAATAACCCAAGGGCGACAGCAAAACGATATCGCCACAATCGAGCTGACGCTGAATGGTATCGATATCGACCCGACGAACCGCGCCGGTGTGGCAAAAATCTACCCCTTCGTGAACCCCAATGGGTTTGGCAACCACGAAGTTACCACTGGACACACGAATACGCGCGCCGTGCATTGGCGAATTGGCCAAGCCCATCGAAAGCTCTGCCTCGATAGCGATACGCAGCTGCCCCGCCGCGCGAATCACGCAGGGCAAAGCATCGTCTGTGGTGATACGCACATTGCCGTGAAACTGTGGTTTTATGCCGCGCGCGCTCAATTCAGCTTCTATTTGCGGCCGCATGCCGTGCACCAACACCAAGCGTACGCCAAGACTGTTTAACAGGGCAATATCATGAATGATATTTGAAAAATTAGGGTGCGCGACGCCGTCACCCGGGATCATCAGCACAAAGGTTTTACCCCTGTGGGAATGAATATAGGGCGATGATTGCCTAAACCAGCTTACAAATTGATCAGCGGTGGACACGAGGGCCTTTCCTACAGATAGAGTTTCGATATGTTCGAATTGAGTTGAATAGCTATTCTGATTATACGTCGCGACCGGACGTGGTACTATTTTTTACCCGTTATTGACGAAAATTGAAGCAATTAGCTGCCATTCAGGCCAATTATGCTTCGAAACCGCAGGCTATTCAGCTTTTAACAGAGCCTACTCTAAGCGTGATGGACCAATGAACGTTTTGGAGCTGCTCAGGGTCACCCCATGCTTGTTCAAATTGAGCTTTAACTTGCTCAACCGGGTCGGTTTTATTGTGCTCTTTATAGCGCTGCACCGCAGACCAGGTGCTGAAGTATTGGATAAAGTGCTCTAACGACCAGCGCGCAGACATGTTGAACTGCGGGGTATCGAACTCATTAAAAGGAAACTCGAGGGTTTCGTAGCCTTCGTCAATGCGTTCGCGGCCCGGTGGCCAATAACTGCCCACGACATCTGAATAGAAATGATCGGTAATTTTATTGATCTGCGGCGTAAGGCGCAGAATATCGTAACTCCAAACCGCCACAATGCCTTTCGGTTTTAGCAGCCGTTGGCACTCATTAAAAAATTTTGGCAGGTCAAACCAATGCAGCGCCTGCGCGACGGTGATGAGGTCAAAATCGTTGCTTTTCAGGCCGTTGGTTTCCGCAACTGCCTGCTGGTATTGAATTTTTGGGTGACGGGTAGCTTGAGCAATTTGGGTTTCGCTGCCATCGGTGGCTATCACACTCTCAAAGTAGTCCGCTAACCCAACGGCTGCTTGGCCGTTGCCTGTTGCGCAGTCCCAAGCTAACTGGTTGCTCGGGGCTTGTTTGGCCAGCCACTCAAACAAAGCCGCTGGATAGGTTGGGCGGTAGCGCCGATATGCTTCGGCTTGTGCAGAAAAGTGGTTTTTAAATTCTTGGGTCATTGCTTTGGTTGTTACTTTAGTTATTGCTTAGGTCGCTACTCAGATCGTTAGATCAATCAATATTTCAGCATTAGTTACGTGTAAAAGTTAGGTGCAGAATTTGGCAATCAGTTGTTTGAGCACGTCGATGGTGGGTTGGACTTGATCGAGACTCATGTACTCATCGGGTTGGTGGGCTTGGTCAATACTACCTGGCCCCATGATAATGGTGTCCATACCTAATGCTTGTAAAAACGGCGCTTCGGTGCCAAACGAAACGGCGCTAGCGGCGTGCCCCGTGAGCTTTTCACAGGCTTTTACCAAGTCAGAATCTGCTGGGCTTTCAAAAGCAGGAATACCTGCAAACAGTGATTTTAGTTCAATGTTAATCTGCAACTGTTGCGCCAACGGTGCCAAACGTTTGCGAATAGCAGCGCGTATTTCATCATTAACCATGCCCGGTAAAGGGCGTATATCAAACTGCATTTCGCAGCTTCCGCAAATACGGTTGGGGTTGTCACCCCCGTGAATACAGCCAAAATTAATGGTGGGCACTGGCGTGCTAAATAGTGGGTTTTGATACTTAGCTTGTAGCTCTGCGCGAAATTTGGCCAAGTCGGCGGCCACAACAAACATCGCTTCCATGGCATTGTTGCCAAGGCTTGGATCTGACGAGTGGCCGGCCTGACCGGTAATGGTGATGGACTCCATCATCATGCCTTTATGGCATCGAATTGGCTTTAAGCCAGTGGGCTCACCAATGATGGCGCAACGGGCCTTTGGGCGGCCCATTCGCACAAGGTCTTCGGCACCTGACATGGAGCTTTCTTCATCTGCTGTGGCCAAAATGATCAGTGGCGCTTTAAGATTTTCATCTTTAAACGCCCTTGCGGCTTCTATCGCAATGGGGAAAAAGCCTTTCATATCGGTTGAACCAAGACCATAAAGACGGTTGTCTTTTTGGGTTAACGCCAGCGGGTTTACGCTCCATAAATGGTCATCAAAGGGTACCGTATCGGTATGCCCTGACAGTACCAAACCGCCTGGGCCAGCACCCAACGTCGCAATCAAATTGGCTTTGGCAGGGCGCCCTGGGGTGGTTTTGATATGTAGGATTTCGGTATCAAAACCAAGATCGCCTAACCACTGAGCCAAGCGCTCGATAACAGGCAGATTGGATTGATCAATTGATTCCTGGGTAGAACTTACTGAGGGCAGTTCTATCAACTGCTGGAGCATGGTTAGCAAAGGTGGTGTTGAATTCACAGCTGTCTTTCCTAGGCTCTGATTCAGAGCACGCTTTTCTATTTAAAAAAAACAAACAAAAGAATCAAAATAGAAATGAGGCTTCTCGAGATGATTTTGAGTCATATTGACGGTTTTTTAACGGGCCGTCCATTCGGGTATTTTACCAAACACGGCTTATTCACATCGGTTAAAAGTCACAGAATTAGATTTGCAGGTCATCCGGCGTCTATAATTGTAGCGATGACTCCGGATGAACCCTGTGCATGCTCTTAATATGTGCCATCATCTATTTATTTAGCACGCGACTGGGCAAGTTACACGACTGATTATGGATCTTTTTTTAGACAGGCCAGGCCTGCTCAAATCTCTGTTTCAACAAAATTTTCTGGTTAAAGAGGATTTCGAAAAAGGTTTATTAGCACCTCGCGATGCTCGCGCAAAGAAGCACCCGCTCGAAGAGATCGCTAGCCTTTGCCTTCCTAACGCAAAAGTTGAAGGTAAAAAACTCGATATCGAAACCCTAACGGTTTGGCTTGCCTCCGAGCATTCGGAGCAAGAATACCACCGTATTGATTCGCTAAAAATTGACGTATCCGATGTCACCTCGGTGATGTCTCTTGCTTTTGCACAGCGTCACCGCATTTTAGCGGTGGACGTACAGCCCGGTTTTGTCGTCATTGCCAGCGCCGAACCTACGGCCAACAGCTGGGAGCAAGATTTAGCCCACGTATTGCGCAAGCCCATCAAACGAGTGATTGCCAACCCGTCGGATATCGACCGTTGCACCATCGAGTTTTATAGCCTTGCATCTTCTGTAAGCGGCGCCAAGAAGAGTGACATTGGCCATACCAGCCAACTGGGTAATCTCGAACAATTGCTGGAGCTGGGTAAAACCAAAACTCCTGAAGCCAATGACCAGCATATCGTAAATATTGTTGATTGGCTGCTGAACTATGCCTTTGACCAACGTGCCAGTGATATTCATATTGAGCCGCGCCGTGACGTGGGCAACCTGCGGCTACGTATTGATGGCGTGCTGTACACGGTTTACCAGTTTCCGCAGCAAGTGGCGGCCGCAATTACCAGCCGGCTTAAAACGTTGGCGCGGCTTAATTTGGCAGAAAAAAGGCGCCCGCAAGATGGCCGGGTAAAAACCCGTCGCCCCAATGGCACTGAAGTTGAGCTTCGAGTCTCTACGATGCCTACCGCCTTTGGCGAAAAGATGGTGCTGCGGATTTTTGATCCCGATGTTCTGCTACGCACGTTTCAACAACTGGGATTGGAAAACGCTGACCACCGCCGCTGGCAATCGATGATTGGCCAACCCAACGGTATTGTGTTGGTTACTGGGCCTACTGGGTCGGGTAAAACCACTACGTTGTACTCTTCGCTAAAACAACTAGCGACCTCTGAGGTCAATGTTTGCACCATTGAAGACCCTATCGAAATGGTTGAAGAAAGCTTTAACCAAATGCAGGTCCAACACAATATTGACCTTACTTTTTCTACCGGTGTCCGAGCGCTATTACGACAAGACCCCGACATCATTATGATTGGTGAAATCCGTGATTTGGAAACCGCTGAAATGGCGATTCAAGCGGCGCTTACAGGACATTTGGTGCTCACCACCAAGCACACCAACGACACGCCCTCGGCGGTTTCGCGGTTAATGGAGTTGGGGGTTCAGCCTTATTTAATTAAAGCCACGGTATTGGGCGTAATGGCGCAGCGATTGGTGCGAGTTCTGTGCCCCGACTGCAAAGAAGCGGTCGCGCCAGACGCCAGCGGCTGGGCCAGTTTGACCCGGCCAAGGCGTATTCCAATGCCCGAGCAAGTGTACAAGGCCGTTGGGTGCAGTGAATGCCGAGACACCGGCTTTTTAGGCCGTGAAGGCATTTACGAAGTGATGCCTTTTTCAGCCAATTTACGCGCAAAAATCCAAGAAGGTGTCGATCTTTCGGAGCTGGCCCAGCAGGCCAATAAAGAAGGCATGCAGTCACTACGCCTTAGCGGCGCGCAGAAAGTCAGTGCGGGTATTACCACTATCGACGAAGTACTACGAGTCACGCCTGAGAACCAAATTTAGCCCGATGAACGGTAATCGTGATTTATCGGCTATCAGCTAAGTACAAAATGCCAATAAACAGGTAAACTGGGTGGCTTTGAATTTAACGGCTGGTCACGCAAATACCGCCGTTAATCGATCAACATCAACCATACGAACAATGCATGAGCCTAACGCGGCATACACCCGCTGGCAGCGCGTTATAGAGTAATGAAGGGGAAACTGAATGTCTGTACAAACAATGGCCGACCGTGATGGTGTAATCTGGTTCGACGGTGAAATGATCCCTTGGCGCGATGCCAAAGTTCACATGTTAACCCACACCCTGCACTACGGCATGGGCGTATTTGAAGGCACTCGCGCCTACCGTACAGAACGCGGCCCGAGTATTTTCCGTCTGCAAGACCATACAGACCGGTTGTTTGGCTCTGCTCATATCATGATGATGGACATCCCCTTCACCAAGCAACAGCTCAATGATGCACAGGTTGATGTGATCCGCGCCAACAACTTGCCCGAAGCCTACCTTCGACCGATGGTCTTTTATGGCTCTGAAGGCATGGGCTTACGGGCCGACAACCTTAAAACCCACGTCATGATCGCTGCTTGGGAATGGCCTGCTTATATGTCGCCTGAAGCCTTGGAAAAGGGCATTAAAGTCCGAACCTCTTCGTATACGCGCCATCATGTAAACATCAGCATGTGTAAAGCCAAAGCCAACGGCAACTACATTAACTCGATGCTGGCACTGCGTGAAGCATTAGCAGGTGGCGCAGAAGAAGCGTTGCTGCTCGATAACGAAGGTTACGTGGCTGAAGGCTCTGGCGAGAACGTCTTTATCGTTAAAAACGGCGTTATTTACACCCCCGAATTAACCTCTTGTTTGGACGGCATTACCCGCCGAACCATGTTCACCTTCGCTGAAGAACTGGGCATAGAAGTGCGCGAAAAGCGCCTCACTCGCGACGAAGTATATCTTGCGGATGAAGCCTTTTTTACTGGCACTGCCGCCGAAGTCACACCTATTTGTAATCTCGATGAGCGCAATATTGGTGAAGGCAACCGCGGCCCAATCACCGAAAAACTGCAAAAAATGTACTTTGATCAGGTAGCTGGCAAACGCGCCGAGCACCCGCAATGGCACACGTACGTCGAGTAAACACCCCCAAAATAGCCAGAGGCAACCTCCAGCCTCTGGCTTAGCATTAGGTGTTTTTGCTCAATCAACGCTAAACTTACTCAACACTAACCTCAATACCAGCCCCAGCACCCCATTGGTTTGAGAAGAACATTATCCTGCATATGGTTCTGGTTTGAGCGCTCAACTCCCTCAGCTTTATTCTTCCCGCATAGAATGGCCTAGCCTCATGCATAGCCGTGTTGTCAGGCTGGTTTTCTTGGCTACTGTTCTGATTTTACCGCTGTTTGTACACGCAGCCGAAGAAATGCTTATTGAGCAACCCCAGCCGCCGATAGGGCCCTCCATCGAAACAGCTACCGAGCCTACTCCGGCTGAAGTAGAACCAACACCCAGTTCATCATTGCTTGAACGCAGCTTTATATTTTTTGAGCCTGACCTAGATTGGCTCAGCACCTCCCAGGAAAGCTTAACCATTGGTGTTGAAAACACAGCCCGCAGTATTGACCATTTTTTTGCCGGCGAAGAATCACTAGAGGAGCGAAATCGCAGTTTTTTACGGCTACGCATGCAGCCGGGCTTCCGAAAAAACCATGACAATGAATTTGATATCGGCGTTAAATTCCGGGTTGATTTACCGCTTACAAAAAAAAGGCTTCGCCTGGTTATTGGCAGTGATCTCGATCAAGAACAATTAGGAAGCGAAGTCACCAAACCAGGCTTAAGTAAGTTCCAGCCCGAAGAAGATGGGTCGATTTCAGCGGCTATTAAAACTGAAAACAGAGTCACCGCTACATGGCGAGTATCCGGCAAAGCCGGATTAAAATTAAAATTCCCGCTAGACCCTTTTATTCGATCCACGGTATGGCGCCGCTGGGCTATCAATGAAGACTCTTCTATACCGCTGCGTTTACGCGTAACACAGTTTCTAAAACGGGGGACCATTGCAAATTTCTCATTCAATTACGAAAAAATAATTTCTGAGGATTATTTCTTTCGTTTCTCAAACGGCTCCGAATGGCGCGAAGAGATCGATAAAATGCAGGTTACGCACGTTGTGCAACTTGTACGGCGGTTAGCTCAGCACCATGTGCTTGAATACAATATTGGCATTTTTGAGCAAAGCCGCCACCATACTTTACTTACAGATGTATACGCCGAACTTGATTACCGAACACGGCTTCACAAAGATTGGCTTTACCTCGATATCATTCCTGGCATTGCTGCTCATCGGCTTGATGACTTTGAAGCTGAACCATACTTACTAATACGTATCGAAATGTTTTTTGAACAAAATAGCTCGAAGCGCGACCACTGGTACTTTAAAGGTTAGATTTATTTTGATTGTTTTTTAGACATCTATCCCTCGCTTATCTCCCTGTACCAAAAAACTTACCGGCAAAGAGGCTTTTGTAAGCTTCCAGCGCTTTACTTTCAGCCGCCGCCATCTATATTTTAACGGTATTACTTACCGTTATTAGGAAGCTTTGTCTTGCAAAAATTCGTATTGTTGTTGTCCGTTATTTTCATAACTGCTTGTTCAAGCGCACCCACACGAGCGCCACAAGAAGCCGCTATTTTTCACGCACTCACGCAAGACTCGGCATTACGGCAGATCGCAACGCACTGCGGGTCGCTAAGCCAAACATTAAAAAATAGATCTTGGCAGACCCAACAAAGCTGGTGGAAACGCAATGGCACCTTTGTTGAAGCGGCAGAATTTGGCTTTTCGTACCATTTAATTTCTATTACCGGTGATCGCCAAGTTTCGGGTGCGCGATATGCCATGGCTTTGGCAATGGATGTATCTTTTGAAGCTGAAAACGTTGCCAGTTCTGTGGTTCAAGCCTCAGACCGTAAACTCGCGTGCGAAAGTGCACTGAGCGAATACAATGAAGGGAAAATGGATCTCAACAAAAACAGAGATTTGTATAAATCATTGCTCTCTCTGGACCAACAAAAAGGCCGCCACGGAAAAGACCTTTTAGTCGAGCAAGCCCGGGTAAGTACCAAAACCGGCGAGCGATATTCTCGTAGCAGCGTTACCGCCGAACGATTGGTAATTCGCCAAGTCTGCGCCAAACCCAAAATCAAAACCCTCAAGGCTAGCTGGCCTTCAGAAATCTTTGAAGCGACCTGCCCGGATAAATCCGCTGTTCTTATTTCATGTCACTGGGGTAATTGCGACATTCGCAATTAGAGCTTTCAACGCAGTTTCTGCCTGCGCAGCATTTGATTCAACTCGTGCTAACGCATTTAAAAATTTGCCAGATCGCACTGCGCTTGTTAAATTCGGCGTTTTCATTGCGGCGGTAAATTTTGATTATGGAACTAAAAGAAACGCGCAGTCATAAACGCACCCGAGCAGCCTCTCCTGCTGCGCAGCGCGCTTTCCAATTGGTAGAAGCATTACAACAAACATTTGCTGATGCTCTGACGCCAATAAGCCAGCAACGCGGTGATGGCAAAGGTTTCGCCCCCGTTGAGTGGCTTCGCGATGAGGGCCGCAATGGTGGCGGCATACGATTTGTGGCCGCAGACCAACAATTATTCAACCGCGCTTCGGTGAATGTTTCTCAAATACATTACGACAATTTACCCAACAAAGCACTGGGTTCTGCTTCCGCGCTTTCTTGTATTATCCACCCGAACAATCCGTATGCTCCTTCAATGCACATGCATATTAGTTGGACGCAGATGAAAAATGGCGCTGGCTATTGGCGCATGATGGCAGACCTAAATCCGGCTATCGAACATCCACCGGCCACCGCAGCATTTAGCTGCAGTTTACGCAGCGCAGCCCCGAAGCAATACGCCGAGGCTAACAAGCAAGGTGAACGCTACTTTCATATTCCGGCGCTATCGCGTCATCGTGGTGTATCGCACTTTTATTTAGAAAATTTCTCTACCGACGACCCGCAAGCAGATTTCGAACTAGCCAACACTATTGGCAAGGCTGTTATTCAAGCTTATTGCACGCTATTAAATGATGCGCTTATCGCTAATCCAAACCCTGATACCGGGTCATACCAACAGCAACTGGCATACCACACGCTGTATTTATTTCAAGTACTGACGCTCGACCGTGGCACCACTTCTGGCCTTTTGGTGCACAATCAAAACGACGTTGGCATCTTAGGCTCACTACCATCACATATCGACCGTGACCTTCTCGCCTCGTGGAAACCTAAACTTGATGCCCCGCAAGACCAATTGCTTGGAGCTATTTTAAACGCCCTGCCTGCAGCCTCGCCTTGCCCCGTCAACGACAATACAAAACAAGCCATTGCTGAATGCGTGCGCACCCACTACCGCACCTTCCCTGACGCACTTGCTATGCAGGCCAGTGGTGCAACCATCCCACCTACCGTTGATAACCACCGGTAAGCCCCTAAGTAAATACTCGTTAAACACCAATAAAACATTGATCAAGCAGCCACCACGCACCGTTAAAGTGCTGGCCATCGAGTTTAAAAAACCATATAACTATAGGCAGGCTCAATAAATACAGAAGAAAAATAAGGTCTATCTATGTTCTACGGTTGGAAGTTATTAATTGCACTGTGCTTTATCTTTCTATGCGCGATGGGGCCGCAGATATACGGCTTTGTTGTGGTATTACCGGCTATGGTGGAAGAGTTGGGCTGGAGCCGCACCGCCGCCGGAGCCGGTGTATCTATCATGATGGTTTCAATGGGGCTTTCAGGGCCAATAATAGCCGCCGCCATCGTCAAATACGGCGTCCGGCCGGTGATGGTAGCTGGCGGATTCATAGCCTCCAGCGGTGCCGTGATCACTTACTTCGCCGAGACCTTAACTCAGTTCTACCTCGGCGCTGGCGTGCTGATGGGAATAGGCATGGGAATGCAAGTGGTGTTACCCGGCAGCCAAGCGATTACCAATTGGTTTAGCTTAAAACGAGCCACCGCAATGGGTATTTTTATGGCTATTGGCGGGCTCGCAGCTTTTATACTTTCGCCTACACTCGCAGGCTTGATTGAATCTACCGGCAACTGGCGCTTAATCTGGCTCATCATGGCTGCCGGCTCACTGATCGCTTCGGCCATTGCGTTCTTCTTTGTTGTAGGAACGCCTCAAGAAAAAGGCCTTAACCCAGATGGGTTATCCGATGAAGAGTTTGCGCAGTTAAATGCAACCGACTCAACAGCAACCCCTAGAAAGGTCCATCAAACCAATGCCGTCTGGCAAATTGGCGAAGCACTACGAACCCGCTCATTTTGGCTAATTACATTAGGAACCTGCACAGCCCTTTATGGCTCGACCATTGTCACCAGTCAGCTCACGCTATTTCTAAAGGATGCTGGGTATAGCGCGCTGTTTGCTGGGAGTATCGTTGGCGTAACCGGCATTGCCGGTATTGTTGGCCGGATATCCGCAGGAGTATTGGGGGACCGGGTAGAACCTCGGCTCATCTTGATTGCCGGGTTAACGCTAGAACTTATCAGCTTCGTCATACTGCTCAATGCCAACGAACCAGCCATGGTGTATGGCTTTGCAGCTGTATTTGGGTTGGGCTTTGGCTTTGCGTTTGTCTCGGCCACCACCGTAATCGCAAACTATTATGGCCCTGAAGCGTACGCTGTACTGTTTGGGGTAGGTGCGTTGATTGGCACGCTATGCGCAGGTCTTGCGCCCATTTTATCGGGTTTAAGTTTCGATAAACTTGGTACCTATCACCCGGCGCTGTATAGCTACGTCGCCGTCGGTTCAGTGATTATCGTTCTTATCGCGATGACGCGCCCGCCGCAGCCCGCCGAGGCGCAAGAACCCATTGAAACCTAAATTGGATCGGTGCAAGGTTGCTGATCTATTCTAATCAACTAGATTCTCCGGTAACTGTTCGAGCCCAACAAGCTCACACAGCCTGATTACTGCGATAATTTAAACGCCAAAAACGAAGCCATACCGTTTTGAATAATACGTATGGGGATAAGCCGATTATTGGGCAAGTTCTGTACAATTTGGTCAAACTTATCAACCGAATCAGTGCCTTGATTACCGATCATGGTGATAACCATACCCGGCTGCAAACCCATCGAAGCACCAACACCACCGCGCTCTACTTTTGCTACCTCAACTGCGCCAGCGGTATTGACTACCGTAATACTAAGCCGGTTCGGTAGTGCCTCGGTCGGTTGGCTGCGTGCCGCGACTTGCTCGTCGCCATGCCTAGGCAAAGCACCAATTTTGAAATGGATGGTCTTCTTTTTCCCACGGCGCACCAAACTGATTTTAACCCGCTTACCGACGGGCATACTGCCAACCAAATAAGGCAAGTCTGATGAAAGAACGACTTCTTTATTATCAAACCGGGTAATGATGTCCCCTGTTTCAAGCCCCGCCGCTTGAGCTGGGCTACCAGGCAATACCTGAGCAACCAGCGCTCCCTGTGGTTTATCTAACCCAAAGGATTCTGCCAAGTCACGATTTACCTCTTGAATAATTACCCCAAGCCAACCGCGCTCAACGAAACCTTTATTACGAAGCTGCTTCACAACCTCTTTCGCCACATTGACTGGGATCGCAAAAGAAAGCCCCATAAAGCCGCCGGAGCGTGAATAAATCATTGAATTAATACCGATCACTTCACCTTCAAGATTAAACAGCGGGCCGCCTGAATTCCCCGGGTTGATCGCGACATCGGTTTGAATAAACGGCACGTAATTTTCATGACTCTCGTTTGGTAAACTACGGCGTTTTGCACTTACAATCCCAGCGGATGCCGAGTAATCAAAACCAAAGGGAGAGCCTATAGCTAGCACCCATTCACCGACGCGCAGACGATCTGAATCACCTAATTTTACCGTTGGTAAATGGTTGGCCTCAATTTTTAGCACAGCCAAATCAGAGCGCGTATCTGCGCCAATCAGTGTGGCTTCTAATTCACGCCGGTCACTCAATCTTACTATTATTTTATCCGCATCTTTTACGACATGATTGTTGGTTACAATAAAACCGTCTTCTGAAATAATAAAACCAGAACCTAAAGAATTCTTTTCTCTACGTGGGGCTTGCTCATAACGTTGGCCATTAGAGTCACCGAAAAAGTGTCTTAATATGTCAGGGATTTGCTCTGATTTTTGAGCATAGGGCCTGCTAGGCTTTTGCTTGGTGATGGTACTTATATTCACCACTGCGGGGGAATAGCGCTCCACCAACTCCGAAAACTGTGGCCCATGGGCCATACTCACCGCTGGTATAAAAAACAAGATAAATAAAGAGGATTGAATAAATCTAATGTTGGAGATTATAGTTTTCATACTCATCCCAAAGAATAATGAATGGTTCGCACGCACGATCGCCACACTTATATCGCAGCAATGAGAAAAGAAAGTTAGTTGCTGCTTACTTGGGTGATGGGGATAGTTTCTGGAGGGCATGCCACGCCCAATACTTCTAACAGTACTGGATGAAAATTGGGGTTATCGCTATTTATTTGCGCGTGCCGACGAACTGCCAAAAACCCGATTGCCAGGCCAAACGCTGCGCTAGAAATAGTCGCGCCGTCTGAAGCACCAAATAAAAATTGCCCCACGCCAACTGCCGCCAACATGGTTAACAATGGCATGATATAAATTCGTAACGAACCGTGAAGTATTACGGCCCCAGGCACGCCAATAACGACTTGTGTACCAATTTTAAAATTTGAGAATTTAGCCTCGTCAACTTTAACTTCGACAGCATCCTGACGTTCTTCAAAAAACCGAGACCACAAATTCTGGCCACAACTGGACTGAGCAGCACAACTACCACAGGCAGTTTTACGCGGTGCTTTGATCCAAATGGATCGACTGCCGATTTCAACAATTTCTGCGCTTTGATGAATCATTCTAAAAAAGGGCCTTTAGGTTCCGGCTTACTGTTTTGGCTTCAGCTTAACCACTGAAGCCAAAACGCGTTCAACCATAGCAAGAGGGATTTCTCCTACCAACGTAATACTATAAATATCGCCCATGTCACTAAAACGCCGGCTCATTACTGTTGTTGCCCCCATAACACTCATACCTTCGCCAGAACTACTTGGGTTTATTTTTTCAATCAACACTGAAAAAGAAAACAGACCGTCGGTATAGGCTTTCATATATTGCAAAGAACCCATAAATGGAAGTGTCATATCCATTTGGTCGGTCATGATCGAGGTAAACCCATCGGGGATTTCGTTCACCTTCCAGCCACCATTTTTAAATTTTTTGTTGGCAGTTTTTTCAGATGGAATCTCAATTACTTTGACCCGATCTCGATCTTCGATCATAAATAGATAGTCAGGCACTGGCATACCTATATCCAAAGAGGAAAACTGGAACCGTTCGAGTTCTTTTCCGTTGGTATCGTTGAGTAGAGATTTTAGCAATATACCACTGACGCGATCTATCCAAAGGTGATAGCTGTATCGATCTTCAGTTTTTGGCGAAATAATTATTTTTACAACATCTCGCCCTAAAAACCGATACTGACTGCGCTTTGTAATATGGTAATTTTTCTTCAGCTCAGTAAGGTCGCTTATAAAGGATTGGGCAAATGAACTTGGCGGCACTCGATGCTCTACTTTTGCATCGATCTCTTCAGACAAAACACAGTAAGTTTGATCACCGTTTCGAATCAGTTCAAAGCGCTCGCCATCGAGATGGATCAGTCGTTCTTTTTCAATACCATCTTTAATCTTATGAATAATTCTCAGCGTCTTTACATCATTGCCCTGGGAATACACAAACACGCCATCGTAGTCGGCATGCATAAAAGCACTCGACATCTTTTCAAGCAATTCAATCACATGCACATCGGTGTTTGCGGATGTTTGCAACGAAAATACTACTGAAAAAGATACCAAGAGGCTTTGAATAAATTTCAATGCAGAGAACTTATAAGACTTAAGTTCCATAAATTTTAATGGGTTATTCAATGTGAATTTATTGTTCAATTTTAAACGCTGCAGTTTTTGCAAATGATGTTCCGCCTTTTCCTGACAGCGCCGCGTTGCGCGCGTGCTGCTGTAAATAGCGATCAACATTGAGTATCGGTTTAACCACCATAACCGTAGCTTTGGGGCGCAGCTCAGAATCGGTGCTCGAAGCACCCAGAGTATTCCCAGTGCTTGCCAACTGCGCAGATCCATAACGTGCGGCACCCGCTAAGCGTGAATTTAATTCCGCTGTTCCAATATTTAATTCTGATTGAAGCGATGGCTGAGACGACTGGCTGGCATAGCCTGTTGTAGGTTCGATATCAGTGCCTGGCCCGGTTAGACGCTGAGCACCAAAAACCACTAAAAATGTAACCGACGCTGCAATAGCTAACGAACCCATCGGGCGTAACATTCGGAACCCTTTTTCTTTGGGTACTGACGATTTCGGTACATCTTGATGAAACGGTTCTGAGGCAACTTGGTCGCTAATGAGTTTCGATAAATCGACATCTAACACTGAGCTATGATTGGACGCCAGCACCGCGCTTGCGGTTTGGTAGCGTTCCCATTTATTGCGCAGCTCTGGCTGATCAGGATACTGTTTTAGCAATCTTCGGATTTCGAGATCATCGGCCTCGTTGTCCATCAATGCCGAAAGCGATTCATACGCTGTTTCTGACATGTCCTAATACCTCGTTTTCAATTCTATTTTAATTGTAGTCATTCTGCTGCAACTGGATCGCCTGCACGAAGCCGGACAATCTGTTTATCAATCGCTTCGCGGGCACGGAAAATACGCGAGCGCACAGTTCCTACCGGGCAATCCATAATATTGGCGATCTCTTCGTAACTTAGACCTTCAAACTCGCGCAGGGTGATGGCGGTTTTCAAATCGCTGGGCAAGCTATTAATAGCGCCGTAAATCACCTGTTCTAATTCGTCTCTGAGTAGTTGCCGTTCTGGTGAATCGATATCTTGCAGTTTAGGTATACCCACCACTTCGGCTTCATCGAGTTCGACACCTTCAATAGCGGGCCGACGACCTTTTGATACCAAGTAGTTTTTTGCGGTATTCACTGCAATACGATAAAGCCATGTATAAAAAGCGCTGTCGCCACGAAACCGAGGGAGTGCTCGGTATGCTTTGATAAAGGCTTCCTGCACGATATCTTGTGCTTCGTGATGATCGCGAACCAACCGCAGCACCAATGACATTACCCTGCTTTGGTACTTTATCACCAGCATATCGAAGGCTTGTTTATCGCCTTTTTGCACGCGTTCAACCAATTGCTGATCAGCGTCGACTCTGGGTGCTTGTTGCTGCAATTTTAGTTCCTTGTGTTAACCATTTTTCAGTTCCAATCAAACCGACCTAGCTCTAGACATTAGAGTATATAGAAAGTTCGCTGTGAAGCCGGTCCCATAGTAGAATTGCTCGTTTCATGAGCCTATTTCGCGTTCAACGACTGCTTGAGCAAGATTGTACACGGGCTTTCCGCGAGATTCGCCACACAACGTATACCTTGAAACCAACAGCTTTTTTTCATGACTGATTTCCGATACGACGTACTTATTATTGGCAGCGGCGCTGCCGGGCTAACCGCGGCCTTAAAACTTGCGCCACACCTGCGAATTGCACTGCTGAGCAAAAGCACGCTTAAGCAAGGTGCAACCTACCTTGCCCAAGGCGGAATAGCCGGGGTGCTCAATGAACAAGACAGCATTGAGTCACATGTGCAAGACACGCTGATTGCAGGCGATGGCCTGTGCGATGAAGAAGCCGTGCGTTTTACCGTTTCTAACAGTCAAAACGCCATTGGCTGGCTCATTGACCAAGGTGTTCCTTTTACCCGAGAAGCCAACGACACCGGAGATTGGAACTACCACCTGACCCGTGAAGGCGGTCACAGCCAACGCCGTATTATTCACGCAGCGGATGAAACCGGCAAAGCGGTCTCCAACACGCTGACTGATCTAGTGCGCGCTCAGCCTAATATCGATATTTTTGAACATCACCTTGCAGTAGATTTGGTGATCGAAAAACAACCAAAAAGACATACGATCGGCGCCTACATTCTTGATTTGGATAAAAGCAGAGTGGATCTGTTTTTGGCCAAGCACACCATTTTGGCCACCGGCGGCGCTAGCAAAGCCTACCTGTATAGCAGCAACCCGCAGGGCGCTAGCGGTGATGGCATTGCCATTGCTTGGCGTGCTGGATGCCGCGTAGCCAATATGGAGTTCAACCAGTTTCATCCGACTATTTTGTATCACCCGCTGGCGTACTCGTTTCTCATTACTGAGGCGGTTCGCGGTGAAGGCGGAAAACTCCTACGTCCAGATGGCAGCCGTTTCATGGATGACTACGATGCCCGTGCAGAACTGGCGCCACGAGATGTCGTAGCCCGAGCCATTGATGGCGAAATGAAACGCCTCGGAAGCGACTTTGTGTATCTCGATATCAGCCATAAATCGCCGGAATTTATCGAGGAGCACTTCCCGAACATCAAAGCCCGCTGCCTTGAACTAGGCATCGACATTACCCGCCAGCCCATACCGGTGGTGCCATCGGCGCACTATACCTGCGGCGGCGTGATGGTTGACCAAGCCGGCCGCACAGACCTTCCGGGTTTATACGCCATTGGCGAAAACAGTTTTACTGGGCTGCATGGCGCCAACCGAATGGCCAGCAACTCATTGCTCGAATGCCTGGTTTATGCACAATCTGCAAGCGAAGCTATTCTAGCTATAAACGCCCGCACGCCAGAGCCCAGCTTCGAATTTGAATGGGATGAATCAAGAGTCACGGTGTCTGATGAAGATGTGGTGGTATCCCATAACTGGGAGGAACTACGCCGCGTAATGTGGGATTACGTTGGCATTGTGCGCTCAGATAAACAACTAAACCGCGCGAAGGCACGTATTGCGCTCATTCGCCAAGAGGTGGCTGAGCATTACGGGCAATACAAAATCAGTGGCGATTTATTGGAACTGAGAAATCTTATTGTAGTCTCAGAATTGATCATCCAAAGTGCATTAAAGCGCAAAGAAAGCCGCGGCCTTCACTACACATTGGATTACCCTGAAATGGCAGACACGCCCGAAAACACAGTACTCACACCCACACACGTAACCCGATAACTATCAGTAAATGCTAATGACGTTTGAAGCAGTTTGATGTTTCTAAATCTAGCGTTAGGCCTAATGCAGGAGTAGAGCGCGGAGGCGCCGAAGTGGCTCTGGGGCAACACAGTCGGAAAACAGTACAACGGGTAAGGAGCGTTTGCGGCCCTTTATTTTGAAACTAAGCAACACCAACCAAGGGGTCAGCAAGTAACTGCCGTGTAGCAGCGCGCTACGCTGCGAAACCAAGCCGCTTCCATCTGGCGCATCGCCACTGAGCTCAAGCAGCCATTCATATTCGGGGGCAGCATCCATCGCTTCATCGAGTGGTTTGACTCGAGATTTATCTGCTTTGAGAACCACCGCTGTGACAGCGTAACGAGAAGTGAAAAAGTAATGCAAACGCAGGGTATGAACCCAGCTTAATAAAACGAGAGACCCTACAAACAAGCGTAGAAACAGCTCAATAGATAACGATGCAACAGACAACAACGCTATTGAATGCGTCATGCAAAGCAGCACCCATAGCGTGGAAGAACGACCAATATGCAACCTAACGGTTGCTAACATATTCGCGAATTACATCTACCATTTGGCAATGCTGAGGCTCAGGATCACGGCCCGTCACTAGCCATGAAAATAGGTCTTGGTCTTCGCTTTCGAGCAAGGCTCGATAACGTTCGGTTTCTGCTGCGTCAAATGAGGCATAATTGCTTTCAAGAAACGGCAGTAATATCAGATCTAACTCAAGCATTCCTCGGCGGCTGTGCCACCAGAAGCGATTGTATTCAGGGCCTTTCGTCATGCTGGGTTACACCTATAAATAAAGCCATTCAAGTGCGGCGAAGGTTAAACTAAGCCGCGCCGCAAACCAACCTAAAGTTACACAGGAACTCCTTTTATGAACTCACAATGGCAACAATTTTTAGAACAGCAAGGTGCCGTGTTTTTTGAGGGCTTAACGGGGGCTGAAATCAGCTCATTCGGCTCTGACGCGGAACCCGCCTCGCTCGAAAACGGTTTTACCGCACTCACTCAAAAAGGTGTGATTGCTATTAGCGGGCCAGATGCCAAGAAATTCCTGCAAGGCCAAGTCACCTGCAACCTCGACGATATCAGCGAGCAACGTAGCTTGCTTGGCGCACTGTGCAGTTATCAGGGTAAAACCATCTGTAATTTTCGTATTATCGAAGCCAATGACACCTGTTATATGGTTTTGCACAGCAGCCTTACAGCCACGGTGATGAGCTATCTGAAAAAATATATCGCTTTTTCGAAGGCCGAAATGAGCGATGTAAGCGCTCATTTCGCGCATATCGGCTGCTGGGGCAATGCCCTGGAAAACACAATCGCATCCCAGTTAGATATTCCAAACATGCAGGGCAACGATACCTGCCAGTCAATACTCGGGGTTGCAGTCAGAATGACAGATGTGGCTCCACGCCACAGCTTTTTATGCACCGTAGAACAAGCCGAAACCTTGTGGGGCCTGCTGAGCGCAGACTCTTGTGCAGCGCACTCTCAGCGCTGGAAACTACTTGATATTAGAGCCGGTATTCCAGAGATCAGCTCAGTCACTACCGAGCAGTTCATTCCACAGATGCTTAACCTTGATTTGATCGAGGCCGTCAGCTTTAAAAAGGGCTGCTATACCGGCCAAGAAATCATCGCCCGCAGCCATTATTTGGGCAAACAAAAAAGACGCCTTTTTCGCTTCCAAGCCCCACAACAAGCCACTCTCGCTGCTGGCACGAATCTATTCTGCGAAGGTAAAACCCAAGCAGCCGGCACTGTTGTAGACATCGCCGCAAATTCAGATGGAAACTGGGAAATACTCGCCGTCCTAAAAGCCCAAGAGAAAGTGCAGAACCAAGAAATCACCGTACTTTCTAGTCTGCAAAACGCCGAAAAACTCAGCCTGCTTTCGCTTCCGTATGCTATACCTATAGGGTAGATAATTTCACTGTTGAACTTGTTTATACGCAATGTCGCCAATTCCTTTGGTCGGCATTATAGGCCAAGGTATAAACAGTAATGGATTAGCAAAAGGAACGACATGTCAGAAAAACTCGTTGCCGCGATTAGAAGTGATCTGGTACAGGCAATCAAAAGCGACAAGATTAAACTGCCTACACTACCGGAAGTCGCTATTCAGATTCGTCGCGAAGCTCAAAACCCTGACGTTTCCGCAGCTCGGCTTACTAAAGTAATTGGGCAAGATATCGGCTTGTCAGCAAGGCTTATCAAAGTGGCCAATAGCCCACTGATGCGTGGTTCAAAAATGATCGAAGACCTTCAAATGGCTATTAGCCGAATCGGCGTGGCTTATGCGAGCAATTTGGCCACAGGCATCGCCATGCAGCAAATGTACCAAGCGTCTTCGCCTGCAGTAGATGAAAAAATGCGCGAAATTTGGTTTCGTAGCACCGATGTTGCAGGCATCGCATACATGCTAGCAAAACATTACACCAACTTACGTCCCGATGAAGCGTCCCTTGCGGGCCTTATTCACCGTATCGGAGCGTTACCCATTTTAACTTACCTTGAAGACCAGCCAAAGCTCAATCAAAATCAAAAGGCTATGGATTTTTTACTGGAACGTCTGCAAGGAGATATTGGCCAGCTGATTTTAGAAACCTGGGATTTCCCCGAAGAGCTGCTTACCGTTCCCTCAGCATTTACCGATTTCAAGCGCGAATCAGACAGTGTTGATTATGTAGATATCGTAATGGTCGCTAACCTGCAAAGCCATCTCGGTACCGAGCACCCCTACACTCAAATGGACTGGTCTGAAATCCCAGCTTTCGATCGCCTTGGACTAAATCCAAATGCCGAAGAGCAAGAAGCCGAAGATATCAGCGCCGAAATGGAAGCCGCAATGGCGATGTTCAGCTAACCTCAGCGAAACCTTTTACCACCCACGCTCCAGCCATCGCTAAAAACTGCAGCTACCCTTTCCGTAGCTGTAAAAACCTTATACCCTGCGCGCAACTAATAAACTCTACCTACTCATACCCGAGGACACTATGCCTAAATTTGACCTTTATGCCATTGGCAACGCGCTCGTCGACGAAGAATTTGGAGTCACCGACCAGTTCTTAAGCCAATCAAATATCGATAAAGGCGTAATGACTTTGGTTGAAGAAGCCTACCAAGAAAAAGTGCTTGGCAGCTTGCAAAGTACCTTTGGTCTTAAAAAACGCGCTAGCGGCGGCTCGGCTGCCAACACCATTATTGCTGCCAGTTATTTTGGCAGTAACTGCTTTTATTCATGCAAAGTAGGCAATGACGAAGCCGGAAAGTTTTACCTCAGCGACCTTAATGACGCTGGCGTTAGCTCTAACGAATCGAACCATAATGACAGCGGAAAAACAGGCCGCTGCGTGGTGATGGTTACGCCAGATGCCGAGCGCACCATGCACAGCTGCTTGGGAATTTCACAAACTATATCTGAAAAAGAACTTAACCTTGAAGCATTAAAGAACTCACAATACCTCTATTTAGAAGGCTATTTAGTGACTTCTGATTCGGCCCGTCAAGCAGCCATCGCTGCTAAAAAGGTTGCCGAACAACAAGGTATTAAAACAGCACTTACGTTTTCGGACCCTGGCATGGTCGAGTTTTTTAAAGATGGCCTTACTGAAATGTTATCTACCGGCGTGGACCTTTTATTCTGTAACGAAGAAGAAGCCAAAACATGGAGCGGCAAGCAAACACTTGAAGATATCGCTACCGAACTAAAGAAAGTCGCCAAGACTTTTGCCATCACCCTTGGTGCACAAGGGTCACTTATTTTTGATGGTACACAAACCCATAAAATTGAAGGTGTGCCAACAAAAGCCATCGATACCAATGGCGCTGGCGACATGTACGCAGGTGCATTTATTTACGGATTAACACACGGTTACAGCTATGTTGAAGCTGGCCGTTTAGCTACCCGCGCATCTTCAGAAACAGTTTCTCATTTTGGCCCGCGTCTACCTGAACAAGCACACAAAGAACTCTTGAAGCAATCTTGAACTATAGTTATGCGACAGACTGCCGCACAAATTTCAGAACAGGAGTTTCTCACCCATGAGCGCACCGCAAATCACTCAAGACCCGCTTTATCAATTGCTTCGCGATGAAAAAGTAAACGAGTTCAACGAGCAAAAAAAAGCAGGAACCACTGGGGAACTATCCGGGTGTGACTTTCGTGGGTTGGATTTGCGGCAACTCGACGCCGCAGGGTTAGACCTTAGTAACAGTTATTTTAGAAGCGCCGACCTTCGAGGCATAGACTTTCGTACAACAAAAATAGAGGGCATCAGTATTTCAAACTGTAAAATTTCGGGGTGCTATTTCCCTAAAGAAGTGTCTGCTGAAGAGCTCCGCATGTCGATGGAACATGGCACACGCATTCGATACCGCTAGCCTAAAATGCTAGCTAGAAATCGCGTTCAATCACGTGTTGGGCCAACAGCCGTAGGCATTGAGTATCACCATCTATGGTTTCTAACGCGCTCAGTGCTAAAGCGTAGCACTGAATCATTTTCTCTTTCGCACCGTCTAGCCCTAACAGCGCTGGGTATGTCGCTTTCAATTTAGCTTGGTCTGCGCCTTGTGGCTTACCTAAGGTCTCGGTATCGGATTCAATATCAAGAATATCGTCCTTAATTTGAAACGCTAAACCAATGTGCGCCGCGTATTCATCTAGCTGACTAAGTTTTTGCTTCGCTACTCCAGGTACACATAAACCACCAAGCTGTACGCTAGCTCTTATCAACGCACCTGTTTTTAACGAGTGCATGGCCTGCAATTGTTCTAGCGTGCGAGACTTCCCTTCTGACGCCAAATCAAATGCTTGGCCCCCAACCATGCCCAAATAGCCCGAGGCATGACTTAATATTCGCACCATCTGCAATAGCTGACGAGGGTTGGGGTGATCCATCTCTGCTAACACCGTAAATGCTAATGCCTGTAACGCATCGCCTGCAAGAATGGCCACATCTTCGCCAAAAACCTTGTGGCACGTAGGCTTGCCACGGCGTAGGTCATCGTCATCCATTGCAGGCAAGTCATCATGAATTAACGAATAAGCATGTATGAATTCAACTGCGCAGGCGGCGCTGTCGGCCAGTTGGGCTTCTGAACCAGAGGCTTTTGCTGCAGCGTATACCAAAATTGGCCGTAGCCGTTTACCACCGGCAAACGCCGAATAAGACATGGCTTCGCGAAGCTGGGGTGCCAGCTCAAACGGTTCGCTAAGGCAGAGCTGCATTACGCCTTCAACACGAGTTTTACACTCAACCATATAGCTTTCGAGCATACTCACTGTTGATCGCTCTGCGTTTGACTGGGGCTATCTTCTTCCAACAATATACGAACTTTTTGCTCGGCTTTATCCAACATTTTCTGGCAGTCTCGTGTCAGCTTGATCCCGTCTTCAAAGGTTTTTAACGAGCCCTCTAAGGTTAGCCCGCCGCCTTCAAGCTCTAGCACTAAATCCTCTAATTTTTCAAGGGATTGGTCCAGATCAAGCTTTGGTTTTCTAGCGGACATATGATGACCTTTATTCGGATTAAAATGATTATAAGGTTCGGCAAAGAAAAATCGCTTACTGAGTCTATTCAGTCTGCATTTTAGCAACTTCCAGACTAAACTTTTACCACTAACATCGATCTTTAAATCGATGCTTGCCATGGGCGTTTTTCACTCAATTGGCAATTGAATTACCGATATTATATTTGAGGAGTTGTCGTTTTGGATATCGCTACACTGCTAGGCCTAATTGGCTCATTTGCCATCGTTATTCTAGCGATGGTAATGGGCGGTTCGGCAGGGGTCTTTTTTAATGTGCCCTCCCTATTGATCGTATTAGTAGGAAGCCTGTTCGTCGTACTCATGAAATTCAGCTTATCTCAGTTCTTAGGCGCACTCACTATCGCGGGCAAAGCATTTAAATTTAAACTTGAAGCTCCGGAAGAGTTGATCGAAGAAGTTGTAGGGTTAGCAGACAAAGCCCGCAAAGGCGGCCTACTCGCACTCGAAGGCGTAGAGTCAGAAAACATATTTTTATTTAGTGGCATCCAGTTATTGGTTGATGGCCACGAACCGGACACCGTTAAAAAATTACTCTCCAATGATATTGCGCAAAGCGAAGAGCGCCACAATTGGGGCGCCAAAATATTCTCTGCTATTGGTGATGTTGGCCCAGCTATGGGAATGATTGGAACCTTAGTTGGACTTGTACAGATGTTATCCAACATGTCTGACCCACAATCCATTGGTCCTGCCATGGCAGTAGCTCTTCTTACTACGCTCTATGGTGCGATGGTTGCAACCATGGTGGCGCTGCCAATAGCCGACAAACTTAAATTACGCTTGGTCGAGGAAAGCCGCAATAACAACATTATCTTAGATGCGTTACTGGCTATTCAAGGCGGACAAAACCCAAAGGTTATTGAAGCCATGTTGCAAACTTACCTGCCACCGTCCAAACGCCCACAAGAGGAAGATTAGTTGAACAGCTCGCTGTTTAACCTACGATAGTATTTCCTTATGAGTGATGATTCTGAAGAATGTAGTTGCCCGGAACCCGAAGAAGGTATACCGGCATGGGTAATGACCTTTGCCGATTTGATGTCGCTGCTGATGTGTTTCTTCGTGCTGCTGTTGTCGTTTTCCGAAATGGATGCGTTGAAATTCAAACGCCTAGCGGGCTCGATGGCGGAAGCTTTTGGCGTTCAAGCCATTATCAAAGCCAACCAAATACCCAAAGGTACCAGCATCATTGCGCAAGAATTCAGCCCGGGAAAGCCTGAGCCAACCCCTATCAATGAGGTTAGGCAAAGCACCGAGCAAGATTCATTGAGCTCACTGGCAGTTGAATGCTCGGAAGATTATCAAGATGATGCGGAAGGCAAGGAATCGAAAGAAGCCGGTATAGCTGAACTTACTGAACAACTTCTTGAGTTAATCAGCGAAACCCAAGAAGATGCCATGTCGATTGCGATGTCGCTTGCCGACCAAATTGCTGGTGGCTCAATAGAGGTGGAAACCAGGGGACGAGATATTATCATCAGGATTAAGGAGCAGGGGTCATTTTCTTCCGGCTCCGATGAGCTCAATTATGCTTTCATTCCCATTGTAACCCGCATAAGCGGCACGCTACTTGGAATGAAGGGCAGTATCACCATCGAAGGCCATACGGATGACCGGCCGATCTCGACGGCACGCTTCCAGTCTAACTGGAGCCTTTCATCGGCGCGCGCATCAACCGTCGCGCATTATCTCTTTGAAGAACCTGCGCTTAATGAAAGCCGTTTTACCGTTAGTGGATTTTCCTCAAACAGGCCTTTGGTTGATAATGAAACACCAGCAAATCGCTCTAAAAACAGGCGCGTCGAAATAGTCATTCACCAAGGCATGGGAGAGAGTATGACTCAACAGCTAGAGGTGTTAAAAGCGGAGGATCGAGCAGCATTCGACAAGTTAGATCAGCGTTTCAACCTAAGCCCAGACGAAATCTTCTAACGATCAACCGCTACAAGCGACTGGTCGTTAGTGTGTTGGTTTAAGTGCTTTTATAGCGAGCGGGCCTGCGGCCACTACGCTAAAAACAGTGCTACTTCGAGTCGGGCGGGCCATCTGGGAATATACCAAGCTCTTCCCATATGTCATCGACATGGCTTTTCACATCTTCGTTCATCGTAATGGGAATGCCCCATTCACGCTGGGTTTCCCCAGGCCATTTATTGGTGGCATCCATTCCGATTTTCGAGCCAAGGCCCGACACCGGCGAGGCAAAATCTAGATAGTCTATAGGTGTGTTTTCAATAATGACGGAATCTCGTGCTGGGTCCATTCGGGTAGTCATCGCCCAAATAACGTCTTTCCAGTCCCGCGCATTGATATCGTCATCGGTAACAATGACGAATTTGGTGTACATAAACTGACCCAAAAATGACCAAACACCCATCATCACTCGCTTCGCGTGCCCGGGGTATTTTTTCTTGATGGTCACGACGGCCAGTCGATACGAGCAGCCTTCCGGCGGTAGATAAAAATCTACAATTTCAGGAAACTGTTTTTGTAAAATAGGCACAAATACTTCATTCAACGCCATCCCCAAAACCGCCGGCTCATCCGGTGGACGGCCCGTGTAAGTACTGTGGTAGATGGGGTTTTTTCGATGGCTGATACGCTCAATAGTAAATACCGGAAAGCGATCAACTTCGTTGTAGTAGCCCGTATGGTCGCCAAAGGGGCCTTCGTCGGCCGCTTCATCTGGGTCGATATAGCCTTCAAATATATATTCTGCCGATGCAGGCACTTGCAGGTCATTGCCTTGGCAGTTGACCACTTCGGTTTTTTCGCCTCGCAGCAAACCAGCAAAAGCGTATTCGGATAAGGAATCTGGAATGGGGGTTACTGCTGCGAGCATCGTTGCAGGGTCGGCACCAAGCGCCACGGCAATCGGAAAGCGTTCACCGGGATGGGCAATTTTCCATTCTCGAAAATCTTGCGCGCCGCCACGCTGAGCCAACCAGCGCATAATTACTTTGTTTTTGCCGATCACTTGGAGACGATATATCCCCAAATTTTGGCGATCTTGATGTGGCCCTTTGGTGACAACCAAAGGCCATGTAATCAGTGGACCGGCATCATCAGGCCAACATGTTTGAACTGGGATAGTGGATAAATCGACATCACCACCTTCCCAAACGACTTGCTGACAGGGTGCGCTTTTAAGCAATTTTGGGCTCATGTTGAGCACTTGCTTAAAAATCGGTAATTTTGACCAGGCGTCTTTAAAGCCCTTGGGTGGATCCGGCTCTTTTAAAAAAGCTAATAACTTTCCGATTTCGCGAAGCTGTTCTTGCTCTTCTTGCCCCATACCCATAACCACCCGTTTAGGGGTGCCAAATAGGTTAGCTAAGATAGGCGTATCAAACCCCTTAGGGTTTTCAAATAGCAACGCGGGCCCTTCTTGTAGAAGGGTTCGGTGGCATATTTCAGTAATTTCTAGATACGGATCAACTTCTCGTGTGATCCGAACCAACTCACCCTTTTTTTCAAGCTGAGCAATAAAATCACGTAAGTCTTTGTAACGCATGATGCGGCGGTTTGACCTATTTACGTTTCATCGAAGAGAAAAATTCAGCATTAGATTTTGAATCTTTCATTTTATCCACGAGGAATTCAATTGCGGCAGTGTCATCCATCGAGTGCAGCAACTTACGCAAAATCCACATGTGCTGTAGCTCTTCGTCTGAGGTTAAAAGCTCTTCGCGACGAGTGCCCGAACGACGAATATTCAGCGCTGGGTAGACTCGTTTTTCGGCAATTTTGCGGTCTAGATGTATTTCTTGGTTACCGGTTCCTTTGAACTCTTCATAGATCACTTCGTCCATTTTTGAGCCGGTATCTACCAATGCAGTAGCAATGATAGTCAGGCTTCCGCCTTCTTCAATATTTCGCGCAGCACCAAAAAAGCGTTTTGGGCGTTCCAGCGCGTGGGCATCTACACCACCTGTCAGTACTTTGCCCGATGATGGAATCACGGTGTTGTAGGCGCGAGCCAAACGCGTAATAGAGTCCAATAAAATCACAACATCGCGTTTG